>DASSXK010000034.1:0-17805 GCA_035703945.1 Ktedonobacteraceae bacterium
GGGGCAACCAGGAGAGCAAGTTGAATCGACGAGCCAGCCGAGGCCGACAGCACCATATCAACGCGCTTATCGAGTGTCATCCCAATCGTATTGAAATATTCGGGCAAGCCACCAATCAATGGCACAAAAACCAGTCCCACAAAGGCTGGATTCCAATGCAGCGCGACCGTCACTGGCTCAATTGAGCCAACCAAAATATCAGACAACCAGGCCACGCCAGCCGTTACGACAGCTAAAAGTCCAATCGCAATCCACAAGCCGGACTTATTCGCTGGAGCCTCAGGCTTTTCCTGTTCAGTTTTCCCCGGAGCAGCGGAAACAGGGGCCAGATCGGGCGTATCTGCCTTCTTGCCCAGCATTTCAGCTTGCTTCCCACCAACCAGCACATTCTGCAATTGGGAAGAAGGCACAGGAGCGCCCTGTTCCGTCTCGTGCACTACAATAGCGTGAACAGTGCTATCTATCTGCTGCAAAACTCCGCTCTTGCCTGGAGCTGGATGCTGGACAATATGACGCCGATAGTTCAGCAAACGCGAGATGGCTGCTCGCGAACGTGCGCCAAGCACAAAGTCGATCTCTTCCTCATCAGGGTCAGGCTTGTCCCGAAAATGAAATATGCTGAAAAGAATCGAAGCGACATATCCCAGCAAAAGCACGACCGCAATAAAGTCAGAGAGAATTACACCATGTTCAAACACCAGCGTCTGGTGGTTTCTGGTTGCCAGCAGCTCCGCAACTGTGGGCAAGATCAATCCACCCACACAGAGTGCAAAAAGTGACGAATACTGGCTGGCTGGTCGAGCGGCAAACTTCAAGCGGCCATATTTAAAACCACCCACGCAAACGGCGACCCCCAGAACCAATAACAGGTTTCCCAGAATCGAACCTATGATTGAAGCCCGCACCACATCTATCAGTCCGCCAAAAAGGGCAAATATGCCGATGATCAATTCCGTCGCATTCCCAAAAGTAGCAAAGAGCAGACCACCTATCTTATCACCGGTATATTCTGCGATCTTTTCAACTTCCTGGCCGATCAGAGCCGCTAGAGGTAGAATTCCCAGCGCCGCAATTACAAAAAGCAACAACGGTGGGATCTTAAAAAAACTGAGAACTGCTGCCAGAACAGTAAAAATCAGCAGGCCATACATCCAACGTGGCATACACTATCCCCCTGATATATTCCACAACCTCTGCGGGCAAGCTAGGTAGTCCTGCCCCGCAGAGGCGGCCGGTGCTACTTATCTTGCCCGCATGAGGGGACTACACTATGTACATACGCCATCCGACCGCTCATAAATTCATGCTCGATCTTCACTGGTGTATTCATAAGCACGTATCATCAACTGCTGGAGGGTCAGTTTTTCAGATGATTCTGGCACTCATTCCAACTACAAGGGCTTTCCCTGGCTCAGGCGCTCATATTTACCCAGGTACCAGCGAACAGTTAGTACATACTCAGCATGGCTCCAGGTCAGCGGCGAGACACTCAACGGCTCCCCGCTAAAAGGATTGACCTGTTCGGCCATGACACCACTGGGAAGAATCCGCTCCTGCACCCATTCCAGGAGTTGTAGTGCACCACGTAGTTCATCCAGACCGGTCGCGTGCGTAATCCGATATTGCGCCAGCCAGAGCGTGCAGATGAACCAGGGATTTCCCTGCGCCAGTCCCAGATCATGCGTCACCTGATAGTAGTAATCATTTTCGTAACGCGCCATTCCGCCAGTTTGCGCCTTAACCCACAACGTCTGCTCAAGCGCTTGCATGGTTCGTTCAAGCATTGGATCGTGGGCATCACACATCCCGAACAAAAAGAGCCCGCTGATACTGCTATCCAGCGTCAAATCTTTCTGTATGGTACCATTATCGTCCACAGTAATCATACGTAGGAAATGACCATGTTCCTCGTCCCAAAGATAGCGAATGGTCGCATCTTTCAGTTCATTCGCTGCCGTACGATACTTTGCTGCAAGATCGATTTCACCAAACAGGCTGGAGAATTTAGCCGCCGCGTCCAACCCGGCGTACACAGCCGCCGTGGTGTAGCTGAGGATACCTCTCCGCTCTTCCCAGAGATCATACGAGGGACCAGGCAGCCCGGTATGCGGCTCCCGATAGGAAACCATAAAATCGGCGGCTGGCGTAATCAATGTGCGAAAATGGAGTGCAACAAATTCAATGTCATGGAAAATATTATAGTGCTGCCAGAGACTATAAATGACCAGGGCCGTCTCATCCTCCTGAATTGGCAACTGTGGCTTCCCGTTCTTGTCGCTCCAGGGATGCCAGCTACTGCCCCAGGAACGATCCGGATTGTATTTATGGAGCAGGTAGCCGTCTTTTGTTAAGACGCCGCTACAAAAATCGAAAAAGCCCCGTGTAATTTCAGAATAGCCCGCGTGACTCAAGGCGTTCGCCACCAGCGCCCCATCTCGCGGCCACATATAGGAGTAGCTATCGCGAGAAAAATGTTCGACATCCGCATCATTGGCCGCAATAATCGCGCCTCCATCATCAATTTGTGTACGCAGAATCAAGAGGCTTCGCTTATAAAGATCGATAAGCGCTGGGGAAAGATCGGCAAATCCCTGCTCTTCCTTATTCACCCAACGGAACCAGTAATGATAGGTGCGTTGGATAAAAGCTTCGGGACCACGAGCGCGGATCTGGTCCTCCAACCCCTCCACCTCGGGCAAATTATGTCCAACAACCAGCCAGTGATAGGCAATTCCATCCGCTCCCGCCGCTATTTGTGGAAGGTGCAGCGCGATAGTTCCATCAACCGACCCCTGCGCGATGGGATTGCGTGCCAACTCGCCATCTTCCGCATCCCGCCATGTCCCTTCTGAACCGTTGAACTCTTTGACTCCTGTTGCCCAACTGCTAATCCCAACCTGAGCACCATCCGTGCCACCATTGATCAACTGACCATTCATCAGGAAATAGGCATCGTGCTTATAGGCTAACAGAGCCTGCCGGGCAGGATCATACAACACGGTATTGCCCTCAGCATCGGCCCAGATATGCCAATCATAATGAAAAAACAGGCGGACAGAGCGTGGATGGTCAGCCAGATTGGTCACAAGCACCTTGCGAATGAAAAGTGGACGATAAAAATCGACCACATCATTAAATACCAGCTTCAACTGCAAACCAGGATGAGACAACGTAACTGCCGTGACCAGTGATTCCTGTTCATACACCAGTTCGCGTTGCCATTCAGGCGCATCCAGCCAGGCAAACTGACCATCGACCCAGACGCCGGTATGTGAAATATCCCCATTTGTATGCAGCTCCTGGCCAACATGCGGCCAGTAAATATCTCGCAAATTATAATTATGATCAAAGTTCAGCAGGAAATGGCCATTTCCCAACGGAAGATCACGTGGCATACTTTTACTCCTTCAAAAGATCGGCTAAGCTATTCAATTCGCTGACTGAATGCGCTTGAGAAGCCATGACGAACCGCGCCAGAAACGATCAACGGTGAAGCGTTCTAGCGCTGCTTGCTTGCAAAGCATTCAGGAGGCGCGAGAGCGCCGTTGAGAAGTGTCTTGTAATAGCTAACAATTCATACTACTCAGTTATAGACGTACTTGCGCCATCAATAGATCTATAATTGAGTATAAGCTCGTAGTGTAAATTGTAGGAACATTTACAACTCCTGATAAGCGGCAATTACAAACGCAATCTTGCTCATTTATAGGTCGTTGTTTGTTTCAATGGGTAAATTATCCTATCAAAACCTTCATACTCCACAAAAGGGGAGGAATTGAAGTAGAATTAACATACATATTTATTACGCTAGTAACTCGACTTTTTTAGTATTTCGTAATAGTTACAATCGGGTAGTCCTGCTATGCATCTCTAATTGATGAGCTTTTGCTCATCTGGCAGACGGAAGGGCTTTTTGTATTTACAGGCATAAAGAGATCCCGCTACCTTCCATTATTCCAATCTGGTAAGAGGCTTCACAAAGAGGAACATCATGATCACTTACAAAGAGTCAACCGGCAACGAGGAGCTAAAGGCAAAAAAGACGACTGCTCCCCTGCGTTCTGAAGACTATGTCATACAATCAATGCCACCTCTGCTGGGAACCATTGATATGACAACGATCTATCTGGCAACCATTTTCTTCATTGTCAATGCCACAACAGCAGCAGCAGGTGGCGTTTCGACTCTCACATACTGGCTGGTCGCAGGCGTCGCGTTCCTAATTCCAACCGGAATTGCGACCGCTCAGCTCGCCGTGATGTTTCCCCGCGAAGGTGGTCTCTACAACTGGACCTACAAGTCGTTTGGAAATTTCTGGAGCTTCTTTGCCAGTTTCTGCTCCTGGTTGCCTGGCGTACTAATGATTATCAGTGCCTCGTCCACTATCCTGGGTTTTATCCAGGCGCTCAACAAAGGATGGCAGCTCGCCCCCTGGGAGCAAGGCATTCTGATCCTGGTAATTATCCTTGGGTCCGGCTTTATCGCGACACGACGATTTCGCAGAATTCAGAATGTAGTTAACTTCGCGGTTTATTTGAGCATTATCGGGGTTATATTACTCGGCCTCGCAAGCCTGTTCTGGCTGTGGCAAGGCAAAATCGCGGCTGTCCCCTTCAATAATATCAACTACTGGATGTTGTCTCCAAACAACTTCTCTATCTTTGGTCTGATCGTCTTCACCTATATGGGGGTCGCGGTTCCCATGCAGCTAGGTGGAGAAGTCATCGAGAAACGCGCTATCACCCGCCATTTGATTTGGGGTTCACTGTTTGCGATCGCTGGTTCCCTGATCATCTCATTCTCGGTGCTGGTGCTCTTTGGCAGCAACGTTAGCGATGATCCATTCACCGCTTTATTCAGCACTTTCAATAAAGGGCTTGGGTCCATCGCTGGCACAGTGGCAAGCGTCTTTATCCTCTGCTTCCTGCTGGTTGTGCCGGTTGTTTATAATTATGCTTTTGCCCGCATTCTGATGGTTGGAGGAATCGACCACCGCATCCCGACGCGTTTAAGTCACCTCAATAAGAACCGCATCCCATCCTCAGCGATCACCTTCCAGACGGTTATCGCAGCATTTCTCGCGGCTATGATCTACTTCGTGATTCCTTTCTTAAGCAATAACGGAACGGGCACGATTTTTGCGCAGGTGACGCATAGCATCACGCAGGCGGCGGCGACCCTGGTCTGGGCAATGGCGACGCTGTTCCTCTTCGCGAACCTGTTCTTCTATCTGACTCGCGGTCGAAAGCAATTAGAGAAGCATCGTCTCTTCCCAGGTCCGGTTCTCTGGTTAAGTGCAATTGGCGGAACGGTTGTCTGTCTGGCAGCGGTCGTCAACACCTTTTCCTACTCCTGGGTTCCGGATATGATTTCTAACAGCCAGTGGTGGTTTATCGTTGGAGCCATTTCCCTGCTTGGTCTGATGATTGGCGGCGTTGCAAGTATGTTCGCTAACAGTCAGGCTGTCTGGCAGGAGATCAATAAACCAACATAATCGAAACATCTCCTTCGAGCATAAAAGATGGCCCGCCCTGTTCATCAGGTGCGGGTCGTTTTTTTCTATTCAGGCACGAAGAGCGGGGTCTCCCTCTATTCAAAAAATGAATCTCGCACTATACTCTTGAATGAATTATTTTAGCATTAGCGCCCTGTCTCCTTTGCCCTCAGCCATTCGGAGCAAGAGCAGGAAGCAGGGAAGGCGTCAATAACTTAGACAGCGTATTTATTTGAATTTGTAAAGAAGGCCATTACGATATGAAGCGGAGTTTTCTGGATCGACTCAAGACCAACGGGCTGCTCGCAATTGCCGGGGCGATTGTGCTTTTGCTCGGCATACCACTGTACCAGCTACTTCTCCTTGCTCCACAGGGATACAGCGAAGCATTTAATGCAACCGGTACCAATATCAGCAATTCATTCCTGCTCTGGATCAGCGGCCATACGGGCCTTTTCATCGGCTATCGCCTGCTGCTTGCACTGGCATTCGCGCTTCTGCTGACCTTCCCATTCACGCTCTTCCGAATTATTGTCGCCCAGGAGATTCTCGAAGGTTCCCAGCTTGATGACACTGAAGAGGAAGACGACGAAGACGAAGACGACGAGGATGAGGATGAAGATGAGGAGTTAACAATAAAAGATAATCCCGCAACGCCGCTGGCTTCCACAGAGAAAAAAGCCAGTGAGGAAGCGAATGGCATGCCGGATTTCGCATGGCGCGGCAAAGGTTTTGCGATCATCGCGGCCTGGTCTGGACTGATCGGCCTGGGGTGTATTGTGGTGGGGACGCTCTTCAGCATGATCTATATCGCGGGCAGCGCAGCCGGTTTCACGGCCCAGACCGCTGTTCCAGCTAATTTTATCTGGCTGGTCAGCCTGCTGACGATTCTGACAAATACGGTCGGAGGAGGTCTGATGGCGCTTTCAACGCTCTTCTTTGGTGCGATGATTGCTCGCCGAGGACTACGACTCTGGCCAAGAAACTGGCTCTTCTTTGGCTATGCTGCGCTGGCGGTTGCCGCGCTTTATAGCGGCAGCGCGGTCGCGGTTGCTAGTGCGCCAGGGCAGGGGCAGGCAGCGCTAACGACACCTGCGATCCTGCTCTTCGCGTTGTGGATACTCTGGTTCGGCCTGATGTTGGTTCGACTCAAACCAGAGTAGTCAGTCTAAAGCAGGTTAGCGTTTCCAGGGTTGGGCAGCGGCGTCGATGCGCGTAAATTCGTCATCGCTCAGTTGCCAGCCCATTGCGCCAGCGTTTTCGAGCACCTGGCGCTTATTTTTTGCCCCTGGGATCGGAATAATCAGCTCGTCTCGGCAGAGCAGCCAATTCAGAGCGACCTGGTTGATCGTCTTACCACGTGCCACACCAATTTCTGACAGCAGATTCATCAGGGGTTCCATCTCAGCTCGCGCTTTATGGCTAAATTTTCGGGAAATTCGGCGGGGACCATCAATCGGTGGAATCTGGGCATTGGTCGTGCGGAATTTACCGGTCAGCAGTCCCTGCTCCAATGGACTATAGGCGATCAGGGCTACGTTCAGGTCACGACAAGCATTCAGAACACCGTTTGCTTCTGGCTTCCGATGCAGCAGGCTATAGTGCACCTGGTTAGAGGCCAGGGGGATATTGTAACGAGCAAGACGTTGCTGAGCCTGGCGCATCTGGGCAGCATTGTAATTGCTCACACCAACGGCCCGAATCTTGCCCTGATTGACGGCCAGTGCCATCATATCCATCAAGCCATCGATGCTAAGAAAGGTAAAAGGCCAATGGACCTGGTACAGATCAATGGTCTTGACACCAAGCCGATCAAGGCTGGCATCCAGGGCATTCATCAACGTGTGCGGAGAAAAACGATTCGGCAGAGGAGCAAACTTACTTGCGATTACAACCGTGCGGCCATCCGCCTTTACGCACTCTCCCAGGAGGCGCTCGGAGTTCCCGCGCCCATAAATTTCAGCGGAATCAAAAAAGTTCAGGCCTGCCTCCAGGCTTGTTTGATAGGCCTCTTGAACCTGCTCCTGGCCATATCCTTTTCCGTATCCCCAGGCTTTCTCTCCCCAACTCCACACACCTACACCGAGCGGTGATACTTTAATGCCCGAAGCTCCTAAAGTTCTGTTTTGTTGTACCTGTGTCATATATATTATCCTCGCTTCTATTTACAACTCTTTACAGGGTGAACACCCTGAATACTTATCTTCAATTAACTACTTCCTTGAAGATAAATCACACGTTAATTTCAAGACTATCACAATTCTGGGGATCTTGAGGCACCCAGAGATTTGTGGCTCATATTCCTCTGTCCTACTTTCCTGTATACGGCTAGAACTCTCCAGACAAATACACACGGCCCAGGAATAAGACAATAACACGCCACATTACAGAAGGGGCTCAGGGAAACGCAGGCTCTAAAAAAGAAGGAGCGCCGGCTGCCACTGGCAACAAAAAAGGAGGGGTGCAGGGGAACGCAGTTCCCTTGCCGGTGCGCGAGGTGCCCTCGCACATTCTCTTTTTTTTTCAGAGCCGCCGCAGGCAGCGCGAGAAACACACTGAATAGTAACCAACAATGCAGAAAGAAGCAGAGGAAAAAAATATAAAAATACAACGGGATATCTTGATTCCCTATCACCGCGCCCACAAAGTGGTAGAGAGACTCCCGTCATATGCAGTATAGCCTATTTTTCATCAACACACAAGGTTATACAGCAGTATATCACAAAATTTAAAGTTTCACGACATAACTGCTAACAAATACAGTAAATAATAAAGTTATAAATCATCACAAGTATATAATGCAAACCTGCTTATACTACCTTCAAAACCACATAAAAAGAAACAGGGGAACCTTATTGGCATTGCCAGAAAGCGACCCTGTTTCTTTATCAAGACTCAACATCACTCCATTACGCTTCGGGTGAAGTTGTTGGAGGAGTGGCCGTGGGAGGAGTCTCGGCCTTTGGCTGAGCTCCGGCCTGCTCGGACGTACCATAGATCATATCCGAGAGATCCTTGCGAGTAGAGTTCAGAACCTCATGTAAGCGAGCCAGGCGGGCCGGATCATTAATTGAAGAGCGTGCCGCAATCATGAACAGGCGCATAACATCACCGGCCTCGCTCCGCAGAGCCATAAATTCAGGGAATGGTGGACGTCGGCCACCGTGCTCGCCGAAACGGCCGCGCATCCAGGGAGGACCAAAGGACTCATCACCGCGAGATTCCTGGTGCTCGCTAAGAGCACCGCGTCCCTCAGCCGTAATGCTGTAGACCTTCTTGCCCTCAACGCCCTCAGATGTGACAAAACCGCGCTCCTCCAACATTTGCAGCGTTGGATAAATCGAGCCGGGGCTGGGCGAATAGAAACCACCCGAACGCTCCTCAAGAGCCTTGATCATCTCATACCCATACATCGAGCGCTCTTGCAGCAGCGATAAAAGGGCAAACTTCATATCGCCCCGACCAAAGAAACGCTGAGGGCCAAAGCCACGCTCACGCGGTCCATGATGCCCATGATGACCGTGAGGCCCATGTGGTCCACCGGGGCCACGATCACCTTCCTGCAACCAGGGTGGAACCCACCCTTCTTCCCACGCGCGTTGAAATTCGCGCCCAAATCTTCTTCCAAACATGTTAGTATCCTTCCCCTCGCTTTTCGACGAGGTATTCTTTTCTTTGAACACGATAACGATATATCGTATTCACATTTCTATTATTAACGATATATCGTTAAATGTCAAGGGGGTTGGTATAATAAAATCAAGATGGTACGAGCTGAATCACAAAGCATCAAGTTTAGATAGGAATAACTCTCCTTCGCTTGCGTGGGGAAGGGGAGCGTGGTAGACTTAATTATATGAAAGTGATGTCTATGTATTGGTATTCTTGGCAGGTGATTTCCCTCTGGATGGGGCTTGTTTTCGTCTCTACCGTTCAGATCTCACGACGCTGGATAGATAAAAGCGTATGCCTCAAATACGACAAAGTAAAAGCTACGCAAGATACATTCAGCAGCATTCTCCATCAAGAAATGCTTTTTTCAGGTATACTATTACCTGTTCAACACGACCGATACAGAAGCATTCATTTTTTTCGCCGAGCCTTTGAAAACCCTGATCCTCAATGCTCAATTGCGGGTAGCCTTAAAAGTACACAAGAAATACTTACCAGTTACGGACAAGTGAGTAACAACTTGTTATTCAAGGCTCTGTAGGTTGCTATCGTTATGCCCCCGATCGGACCTGATCCACGGGAAGTAATACTTATTTATAAGAACTACGTACTACTGCACAATACGTTGTATCCTTAGGTGAGCGATAAAAGGTAATCAAAGCAAGGGGCCTAAAATAAAAAAGATATGCATCATTCCTCAGTGAACAGCCAAGTTAGATAAGGGAGTATTCCCTCACGTGGTGAAGCTGTTGTAAAGGGGAGCCAACTATATTTGAAGAGGATATATGGTGAAAGACGAATCTGAAAACAGCTACAGGAGAACTACCGTGACAGGACAATATCGCATGGGAGATCGATTTGCTGGACGCCGCGTGGTAACAATTGGCGGAGGCTCTGGAACGTTTTCCGTCCTTTCACATCTTAAAAAATATCAATTTAATCTGAGCGCAATTGTCACTATGTCTGATAGTGGAGGAAGTTCGCGCCGCCTGATGGATGAATTTCGCCGTCAGCTTCCACTGGGGGATCTACGTATGTCGCTGGTAGCTCTGGCGCGAAATGGGGCCCTCTGGCGCGAGGTTTTCATGCATCGCTTCGAAGAAGGGGAGGAATCAAAAGATGTTCCTTTTGGTGGCGTAGGTGGTCATAGCCTGGGAAACCTGATTCTCAAAGGCCTTCAAGACATCAACAACGAGGACCTGCTGTTGGCAATTGAGGACGCCCAGGAGCTGCTCAATACAGCCGGACGCGTCTTACCAGTCACGCTCAATCAAACCACGATCTGCGCGGACCTGGAGGATGGCACCACTATTTGTGGAGAGACCGACATCGATACGCGTGGCAAGAAGAGTCTGGAAAAAAGTGAGGCGTCCGTTTCACCGATAAGTCGTCTGCACATGGAGCCCCCGGACGCTCAGGCCTGTCCACCGGCTATTCGCGCACTCCGACGAGCCGACACCATCATTATCGGCCCTGGCGACCTCTACACCAGCCTGATTCCTAATCTGCTGGTTAAGGATATTGCCCGCGCTGTCCGCGAATCAGATGCCGAAAAAGTCTACATCTGCAATATGATGACCAAACATGGCGAGACCGATGGCTATAAGGCCTCAGACTTTGTCAATGCCATTCATCGCTATCTGGGAGGTCGCGTAGACCGGGTCATCGTCAACGATGGTCCCATTCCCGAAGATGTGCAAGAGACATATCGCAAGGAAAAAAGCGAGCCTGTTCTTGTCGATAGAGCAAATCTGACTCGCCTCGTTCCCAATGTTACAATAGCTCATCTGAACCTGGAAGATGACAGACTCGCACGTCATGATCCAGAACGCCTGGTACGTGCGATCTTCCCGGCCGAAGACTAAACCATCACAAGCTCAGTGGCGAGCGGGTCCCTTTGAGTAAACCCGACTCGCCTTCCCTTCCAATAGCGGCAAAGACTCAAGAGAGACCTGTCGCAATATGTTCAAACTCTTCTCGTGAAAAGGCCCGCATTGTTTGTGTCTTTACACTCCCTTTAGCAATTGTTCCTAATACCAGACGTGCTGCCGTCTGATCATCTGGTGCCTCAGTAATCACGACATAATCAAACTGACCCATAACCAGATAAAAGCCCAGAAGCTTTCCGCCTAATTCCTTTGAGGCTTCATCAAACTCGCGCAGACGTTCGGGAGCGTCCTTCACTTCTTTGAAGCCTTGCTCAGTGAGGTTTACAAGACTGATGAATGTAGGCATAATCATTCCCTCGATCATTCAATAGCGGCATTAGCGTTAAAAGCATGCCAAGAGGAGCAGCTCTTTTGCAATTGTACACATTTACAGAGTGACATACAAGCTCAAATGTCTACGAAATTCGCCGATAAAATATCCAACCTTCACATAAACCTGCCAGCACGCCTATCAGCGAGAAGAGAGCATCGTGTCCTCCTCCAGTTCCAAGCGCAAACACCCCACTATTCAGCATCTGAAAAACCAGGGCTGCCAGTACAGAGCCGATCAGTGGCCGTGTAAACCAGGTTATCAAGACAAAACTGGGTAAACGAATCGTGTGGCGCTGCCCCAGTGAAATGATACAACTGACACATCCTCCCAACAAGCCATACACCAGCACAAACCAGGGCACACCCAGTGGCATAAACGCCGATGTAAAAACACGACCACCAAACCCAAGACCTTGCAGAACCGCCAACGTCAACACCAGGGGGAAAAGCACCACCAGATAAATCGCAAAAGCCATCATCCAACGTCCCTTAGCCAGTGGTGCTGGCAACGATTCATCTTCTTCATACTCAGGCTTCCCTCGCTTCTGAGAAGAAGCCTGAACACTGGGAAGCTCCTCGGTTTGTCGCTCCAGATGCTGCTCCTCTTCCAACAACTCATCCGCAGTGCTCTGGTGGTCAGCCGAAGCCAGGGCCAGATCCAGACGTTGGAGATAGTGATCAGGAAATGCCTGATGGCGAGCAGTCCCCAGGAAATGTTCAATCGAAGCGGTCGTGGTACCAGCAGGTATTTGCGACAATGGTAAAAACTGCTGGCGTGCTGATTCACTGGCAATATACGTCAGACAAGCAATTTCGCGATCGCGCTGTTGCTCGCGTACAATCAGGTGCAGTGGCTCAAAAAGCGTCTCTGGCGGTAACGCATTATGTAAAGCATCCAGTTGAGAGGGTTCATCTTCACGGCGTTCGGCACAGCGTCGCGGAACCCGATAGAGTACACCCCAGATCTCGGCCCCACGTTCATTCGTCGGTACAATCGTAATGTACATCTGCTGGGAATGATGCCGAGGCAATTGAAACGAGAGCTGATAGCCTTTTAAGACGGCTGGTCCATAGGGGAGAGCGGCTCCGTCCAGACGATCTGGATTGTTAAGCAGGCTTTCATCCATCTCCAACCCATACTCAAACAGCCAGATAAATTCGCTTAATTTGTCAATCTGGACCTCCGAGCGGCTCGAACGTGGCGGAGGCGTCGTCTCTATGGCCTGAATCTTGTCTGTACCTGGCTCATCCAAATCTTCGGGGACCGGTGGAGCTACCGGCGCCGTCGCCGGAAAAGGTGCGCCGCTTCCCGCATCGATGGGCTGACCTAATTGCGAACGTTCAATCGCTGACATGATGCCGCCAAAGGAGAGCGGACGCGGCGTGCTGTTGCGCACAATCGGCACCCCAGGCGCAACAAACTGCGGCTCCTGGGATCTGTTTGATCCCAATGACGATGAGACGGCGGGCTTCTGCGGCTCCGCTTCGTCGTGATCTTCTTGCTTGTTTTTCAATTTTACCCCTCACATTCCACAACAACGACAACTTGAAAAACGGCCCTTTATTCATTAAGGATACTCAGCTTTGTTGATTTTACCAAATAGATAGGACTGTTTTACTGCAACGTCGCAGCAATCTGACGAATTGCGGCAGAATCTAGAAGTCCCTCCTCGCTGATGACCTGTCTCACTAGCATCGCCGGGGTTCTATCAAAGTAGAAGTTACGCACTGCAACCCCTGGCAGGGGTTGTTCAAGGACTTCAGCCGCCTCTTTCTCTTCCAGCCAGCTCAAATCGTTCTGCCAGGTGCGTGAGGTGATTTTAAGGGTCTCACAGGCAACATAGAAGGGAAGCCCCAATCCGCGAGCAGTCCAGGCCAGCAGCGACGTCCCGGCCTTATTCAGGACATCTCCCTTTGCCAGAATGCTATCGGCACCGACAAGAATGGAATCGCACTCTGGCAAAAAGATTCCCGCCTCGGCGTCGGTCAGCAGTGTGGTAGCAATCCCCAGCGCAGCCAATTGCCGGGCAGTTTCTCGTCCTTCGTAACGGGGGCGACCCTCCTGGACATAGACCTGCTCCAGCCGGGGGGCACAGGCTTTCAGGACCTCCATTACGGTCCCAGAAAGGCTATTGGTCATGATTGTGCCCGAAATAAGCACCTGGGCATGCTCTGCAATTCTGGTCGGGGCCTGTTCATAGGCCGCTCGCACCAACTCGGCCTGGCGCACAACATCTTGCGGGGAGCGAGCATCATGCATAATCCTGGCAACAGCGCCGCCCAGGGCCGCCATCGCTGGCCTGGCCTCAGCCAACTGCCGAGCAATCTCACGAACGCGCGGCATCCCCACATCCCCGGCTCCGCTGACGGAAGCCGCGAGGTCAGCGAGTAAGGCAATCGTCTCATTGACCAGCCAGCGCGACCCGTGGTCTCGATCGTTACGAATCAGGTTCAATCGCTCATCTACATTTTCCATACGCTCCCTCTCTCTCCAGAACTGGATGATGCACTAACAGTTTTTTCTGGCTATATCATAAGCTTCCGAGCTGCTACACGTCCACTTTTACAACAAAAAAAGCAGCAAGCCATGCACTTCGCTGACTGAACGCGCTTGTGAAGCCAGAACGAACCGTGCCAGAAACGATCAACGGTGAAGTGTTCCAGAGATCCCTGATGAGAAAGCGCTTCGTCGGCGCGAGAGCGCCGCTGGGAAGTGTCTTGTAATAGCACAATGCTCTCCCTTGATTGGCTGGCCTGAAGGGGGCCAATCGGCCCTTGCATAAAGCCATTTAAGTTATTTATACTTGCTCGATAGGGTCCAATTGAGGAGGTTTATGAAAAACTACTCGGCTAAAAATCAGCGATTACCACTCTTTACAGCACCCGTTGGTTCCTTAATCCAACTGGAACGTGAGAGCACGATCCCACTCTACCAGCAAATCAGCCAACGTCTGCGCGAGGCGATTCTCTCAGGCGAATTGGCAGAGGGTGTTCGCCTACCAACCGAGCGTGCCCTGGCAAAAGAGCTATCGGTTAATCGAACGACTGTAATGAATGCCTACAATGAGCTGGCCGGTGAAGGGTTGATCGAGGGTCATGTTGGGCGCGGCACCCTCGTGCGCCACAATCTACTTACCTATGACACGCTGCAACTCAATCATGATATTCCAGCCTGGTTACTTGGTCTTCCGGCGGGCGAAAGCGAGATTCTTGGTCCCGATGCCAGGGTTCTCAGTGAACTGGCCTCAATCAACGAGCAGCAGGATATCATTTCCCTGGCCGTGGGAACACCCGCGCCGGACCTGTTACCAGCCGAGCTCCTGGGGAAAATATTTCATGATGGCCTGCTCGATGCACGCCAGCCAGCCCTGGGCTACAGCCCGGTTGAGGGACTCCAACAATTGCGGTTACAGATCGCCTTACGGATGCGCAAGCGTGGGGTGATGGTTGATGCTCAAAATATCCTCGTGCTTTCGGGCTCAACCCAGGGTATTGGGCTGATTGGTCGCTTTTTGCTGAATCCCGGCGATGAGGTTGTGGTAGAGGTCCCGACATATCTTGGGGCGATTCAGTCATTTCGGGCACTTGGTGCAAAAGTAATCGGTGTCCCGGTCGATAGCGAGGGGATGCGCGTCGATCTGCTAGAGGCCATCCTGGCCCGCAGACATCCACGCTTGATTTACACACAACCAACCTTTCACAATCCAACTGGTACAGTGATGTCGATTGAACGTCGTCGTCGCCTGCTGTTACTTGCCAAACGCTACCAGACCCCGATCATCGAAGATGACCCCTATGGCGAGCTGTATTTCGAGGGTGCGCCCCCACAACCATTAAAGGCACTCGACACCAGCGGCAACGTCCTCTATCTGAGCACCTACTCTAAAATGGTTGCACCCGGTTTGTGTGTGGCATGGCTGGCAGCCCCTGAGCCGATGATAGAGCGGATGTCGCTCCACAAACAGATCTTTGACTTCAATACCAATTCAATCGGGCAATGGGCCATCCTGGAGATGCTCAGACGTGATCTGATGGATGGACATCTGGAGAACGCTCGCCAGCAATATCGTCAGAAGCGTGATCTGATGCTCCACGCGATCGCCACCTGCTGGCCGGGCGAGATTCGTCCGAACCACCCAGGTGGAGGTTTCCACCTCTGGTGCCGCCTGCCTGCCGATGTCCGCGCTCGCTCGTTATTGCGGGAGGCCGCGAATGAACATGTCTCGTTTGTTGTCGGCGAGCTTTTTCATATCGATGGCGGGGGTCAACATCAGCTACGTCTGAGCTTTGCTTATCCTGGCAAAGAAGATATCATGGAGGGAACACGACGCATTGGGAAAGCGATGCGACACTTGCTCGGTAAACGCGGCTCACGTATAGATCAAGATGCCCTCCAGAACGCCCATATGCCTATCGTCTAAGAGAAGAATTACCTCAGACAAACAAGGAGTGCAGTGTGTCATTTGATCAGGAAGACGAAGAGGATTGGGAGATCGATAGCCAGGGACTCTATGTCGCAACACGAGGCTTTTTAAGTCGGCGTGGCTACTGCTGTGGCAACCAGTGCCGCAATTGTCCCTACATCAACTGGCGCGAGCAACCGGGCTGGCAACCCGTCTCCCCGGATGCCGTCCAGTTCGCGGACGTTTCTCCGAAAGTCTATCGAGCGGCAAAGCAAAAACTGGAGATCCATCGGCAAAGACTTCAGGATGAGCAAGAAAGGGGCATAAAGGAACAAGTTGATCAACGACATCTGATAAATCATTACAGCCTGTTGTTGGAGCGCTGGGAGGACGAACAGGGGAAATAGTTGTAGAACTCCGATACCATTTCAGGAATGCCGCCATATTCAAATATGAGAAGGTGACATTCCTGGATCAAGGTTTTCATGTTTATAGTTTATGGGTGCCAGACAAACGTCATGCCACTGACTACCGGGAAATCCTGTTCGCTATAAACCGGGCTACCCCAGTTATAGTTGCTCACATGGATGCTTCCATCGGCATTAATTGACTCGACAATTGCGACATGTCCTACACCGCCAGCACCATCTACTCCTGGCTGCATAACCACAATTGAGTGAATACGTGGGGTCGTTGAAACATTCCAACCAGCATTAGATGCACCATAGGACCACTGCCAGGCATCACCACTCCAGCTTACCCAGTAGCCCGAGAGTTCATGATAACGCAGATCGGCCCAGTAGGTACACTGCCCATAGGGAAAACGCCAGAGCGTGCTTTGTGCTGAATCCACAATCGGAATGCTCGGCTGCAAGGTTGGGGCACCCGCTGAACTCGCGTTGGCATTGGGGTCCACACCGTTTTGATTGTCCTGTTGTGAGGTTACAAAATTTGAGCCGTTATTCTGACCTTTTGTCTGATTGATCGCACTGTTTGCCAGGGTAAATGAGGCGCCATTTCCACGGGCAATTGGCGAAATCGTTAAAAGCGTGGTGACAGCAATCACCAGCACAAGACTGAGAACTGCGAGCTGAACCACCCAGGCCCGAGCTTGAGGAGGACGAGCTGAAACGGTTGTCCGTTTACGACTACCGCGAATGACCACCTGGGTACGTTGCGTGTGCCCTTTATGTGGAAGCATGATTGCTTGAGGATTAGTTGTCTGGGGGTCAAAAACTTGAATTGATGAGGAATCCTCAAAGGGAAGGTCTTTTGTCAGGACAGCGGTTTGCCTGGAAAAGGGCATTCGGCCAGTATCAGAACTATGATACAACGCTTGGCCTGGCTGGCGGTCAATCAAATTACCAGTTGATTGCTTGTCAGCAGGTGGCATATACGACTCCATTCTCGTTAATACGATACAATACATGTCAGGAAAACAAATACTGATACATGCGGATGTTTATTTTCAGCTCCTTGAAGAATATACTCGCTCAGCTTAAAATCACCAAGTTTCACAAGATTTTATAGGATGAAAGTACTTTCCTTTTTTTTGGTCTAATGCGAGTTTTTCTTTAATTTGCTACTTATTCTATTTTAAGGGGTATTTGAGGCATGGAATAATGTCGCCTGCGGGGCTGCCCTTTGCAAGCCTGCTTTTTGGGTAAAAAAAAAGAGGTGGCCTTGCGTACAAGACCACCCGGTTGCGTTAGTTTCTGCTTAATTATTAGGGATGCCAGACGAATGAGACTCCAGGGCCAGGAGTGAAATTCACGTAACTAACCGTTCCCCAACCACCGCTCCAATTCATGTTACTGGTTCTTACGGAACCATCAGAATTTATGCCTTCAACCACCGCAACGTGTCCATAACCACCAGCGCCCTGCGTTCCAGACTGGAGGACAATAATCGAGGGAACATGTGGTCTTGATGAAACATTCCATCCAGCGGATGCGGCCCCACCAGCCCACTGATA
>DASSXK010000043.1:0-10813 GCA_035703945.1 Ktedonobacteraceae bacterium
TGAAGAACATGTGACCCGGATTGATCAGTTGAATAATCTGTTCAGTACTTTGCAACGAGCCCAGGAGGCGAGGCGAGCTGATTTGCAGAAGCTCGAGCGTGAACTGCAAACCCTGGTTGGTCGCATCAACGAACTCAACAAGACGATTTCGACCGCTCAACGAGATCTTGAACGTCTGCAAACCGAACTGAAGATGGCGGCTTCCCTTGAGCAGCAACTCGCGGCCGAGGTCACAGGACTGGAGCAAGAGATCCAGGCTGCCCAGGAGCGCGTCCAAGCTCATGAGAAGGCTCAGCGTGAACTGGCGGGGCTGGTCGAGACGCTGCAACAAGCTGTTGAAGATCAGGCCGCGACCTATCGCCGCGAGCAGGATGAACTGGGAAAATTGCGTACCTCGGTGGCTGTGAAGCGCCAGGAGGCGCGCGCCTTGCATCAGCAACTGCTCAATGCCCAGGCCCAAATTAAAGACTTGAAGCAGCAGGTCGAGCAGCAAGTCGCCATTTTGAAAGAAGCCGAGCAGCAGCAGCAAGCTTTGCGCCTGGTAATTGTTCAACGCCGGACCGAGCTTGGTGAAGCACAGGTTCAGGCAAAATCGCTGGCCGATAGCGTGAGCCGGGCTGAAACGCAGGTTCAGGCTGTCGAACAACAGATCTCCACGCTGGACCAGCAGATGCGCCAGATGCACAAACAGACGGCCGAGTTGGAAGTCTCCTATCGCAAGTGCTTACTGGACAAACAGAAGGCTCAGGATGCCCTGGACGCCCTGGCAGGACAGTTACAGGAGGAGATGGGCATCAGCGATCCACAAGAGCTACTACGGCAAGCTCAACAAGAAGATGAGGCATCTTCATCAGCTTCACATGAAAGTGTTGACCTGGGTTTTCTAACGCCCGACTCAAGTCTGTCTGAAGCCGAAGAAGCCGAACTGCGCAAGTTACGTCGGCGGGTTGATAGTTTGCGCAGTCGCTTAAAATCCCTGGGTGGATGTGATCCCAACGCTCCTCAGCAATATGAAGAAGAGAAGACACGCTTCGAGTTTCTGTCAAGTCAGGTCTCCGATATGGACCAGGCTGCGCTGCAATTGCGCACGATTATTGGTCAATTAGATGCAACGATGGCAAAACAGTTCGAAATTACGTTTGAAGCTGTCAACTCGCGTTTCCGGGAGCATTTTACGACCCTGTTTAACGGTGGTAGCGCCCGCCTGGAATTGTTGGCCCCGAAAGAGACCGAAACTGAGGGTGAAGACAAAAAAGGTTTCGTACCCGGCTCAATGCCCTCGGGCGTTGAGGTTATCGTTCAACCCCCCGGCAAGAAAGTTCAGGACCTCTCGCTGCTTTCAGGTGGCGAGCGGGCGTTGATTTCGGCCGCGTTGCTTTTTGCCTTGCTGGAGATAAATCCGCCCCCGTTTTGCTTGTTGGATGAAGTGGATGCAGCCCTTGATGAATCTAATGTCACGCGTTTTTGTGATATTCTAAAGCGTCTGGCAGAAAATACGCAGTTTATTGTGATTACACACAATCGTGTCACTATGACGGCTGCGCAAGCGATTTACGGTGTCTCGATGGGTGGTGATAGTGCTTCACGCCTGCTTTCATTGAAGCTAGAAGAGCCTGCATCGCCAGGTCGGTCGAAGCAACCGCTGCCAGTTTCGCGCTAAATAAAAAAATCTGTATAATAGAGCTTGACAGATGCTCAATTTTGCTGTAGTATACACCGTGTTGAACGAACCACCTGTACGAACAGGTGAACCGGTGACTAGAGCGAAGAGGGTACACCCGTTCCCATCCCGAACACGGCAGTTAAGCTCTTCAGCTTCTACGATACTGTGGGGGTAGCCCCATGGGAAAATAGGCCGTCGCCGTTTCACCTGTCTGCACAGGTGGTTTTTTGATACCCGCCAGGGTCTGCTGGACTGCTTTTTCTTGTCCTTAGTTGCGTTGCCAGTTTTTGGAGGAGAGAAAGGAACACCTTACTATGAAGTGTGTTCAATGTGGAAAATGGACTTCCGGTCAGTGCCGTTGTGGGCGTGCTGTGTGTGTCGATTGCGACGAGGGGCAGGATGGTCTGTTGCTTTGTCCGATCTGTGCCTCGGCCCCTGCTTTACCATCGCAGGCCGATCTTGTTTACCAGACATTGCTTGAGGATGCCCATGAACATTTAAATCGGCAACAAGCTATCGCGATTCTTAAACGCCGGATGCTGCGTGATGATCTCTATCTGCGCTTTCGCCATGAGCGCGGTTTATATAATATCAACGATGATCAGGTTCGTGAGGATATGGAGGCAATGGCGATGGCCTGCTATCTTCTGGAATTTCCCGATTCTTGAGATAGGTGCCTGACTTGCCAGGCAACAAATGTTTGTGCAATCAGAGAATATTTCACATTGCTTATTTGCTTTCAGCAGAGATAGCTGGAAGAGGCTGCTGAATTTTGGCAGATTTCGAGGCATTTAAAAATCTCATTGAAAAGGGGTTGACAGATCACAAAGAGTAGTGTAGTATACACCTTGTTGAACGAACCACCTGTACGAACAGGTGAGCTGGTGATTAGAGCGAAGAGGGTACACCCGTTCCCATCCCGAACACGGCAGTTAAGCTCTTCAGCTTCTACGATACTATGGGGGTAGCCCCATGGGAAAATAGGCCATCGCCATCTCACCTGTCTGCACAGGTGATTTTTTTTGCGCAAAGGCGGCAAGGGAGCAAAGCTACCCTTGTCGCCTCTTTATAGATACGAGCCGGTTACAGGTCGCTGATGGCGTTCAGCAGGGTATCGATCTCTTCCTGGGTATTGTAGAAGCCGGTTGAGATGCGTAAGGATTTCATTGCCGGGATACTACGGATATAGATATTATGCTTTTCTTGAAGGAACTGAACAAGCTCGTTTGGATCTTGACCTGCGACGCTAAATGCTACAAGCCCACTGGCTCCCGCTTTGGGCGTGAGTAAGTTGACATTAGGGAGCGATTGCAGGCGTTCACAGGCGTAGGTATTCAGGGCGGAAATACGCTCGAACATAACCTTGTGAGTGACTGTTTCTTCCATCCAGGTCAATGAAGCGGCCTGTCCGGCCAGCGCCGCCGTTTGACGGCCACCCATTTCGAAGCGTTGAGCGTTGTCATTAAATTCCCACTCCACGTCTTCTTCATGTTTGATTGAGAAATAGCCCGCATAGGTGGGTGTAACTTTCTCCAACGAACCCTGATGGACATAAAGTGCTCCCGTGCCATCTGGTCCGCATAGCCATTTCTGCATGGGGATCGCGTAGAAGTCTACTCCCAACTCTGGCAGGTTCAGGGGAATGGCCCCGGCTGACTGCGCACCGTCTACCAGGACAGGAATGCCGCGAGCATGTGCCAGTTGAGCCACGGCTGCTACGTCAACCACCGCTCCAGTGGTCCAGGTGACGTGCGAGAGCACGATTAGCCGGGTGTGCTCGCTGATCTGTTCTTCGATCGCCGCTTCGGCAGAACGCTCAGCTAGCGGCCCCAGATCGGCGATTTTGATGATGATGCCAAAGCGATCCCGAAGTTGATACAGCGGGGCCAGGGCGCTGATGTGCTCGTGATTGGTCGTAATTACCTCATCACCGGGCTGCCAGTTAAAGCCGTAACTGATAATATTCAGGCCCTCGCCGGTGTTGTCTGTCAGGGCGACTTCATCAACTGCTGCATGCAAGAGTGTGGCTACATGCTGGCGGGCGGAGCTGTAAATGTTGCCCATTTCTTCAAATGACTTCATACCGAGACGTCCCTGCAACAATTCATACTGCAAGCGCTGTTCGATCGCTTTGATTGTCAGGCCTGGGAGAGGACCAAAGGTACCGGTGTTGAGATAGAGCTTTGAGGAGACAACTGGCAGTGCTTCACGGATCTGTTGAATTGAAATGGATTCAGACAAGGGAAACAACCTCCTTGATGAAAGGACAAATAGACAGTTTCTTCTATCTTATCACCTGCGTGGATGAACGTTTGCTTTCTGCTCGACGAGGTGAGGCTGCGAAATACAAAATTTGCTACGATAGGCCAGGGCTGGGTATCATAAAAGTATCATTTCAGGTTGAGAAGGGAATGTTAGTACGATGCGTATCCGAAATTATCACGAGGGGGATCTCCTCTCGCTGATTGAGATTCAGAACAGGGCGGCGGAGGCGGATTCAACAGAGGTAATGACGACCTCTGAATTGGGAGAGTGGCTGTCGCATCCTGAGGTGGGTGCTGACTCCAATGTGTTTGTGTTGACAGATGACGATGATGAGGAGAATCAATGGGGCCAGGCCGGGACGCTGGAGGGGCTAGAGGGCGAAATAGCTGGCTATACGGTGCTTCAGGCACGTACATCCGCGACGGGCTACCATTATTGGTGTGAGGGGGCGGTCCATCCAAATCATCGCAGGAAGAATGCTGGCAGAGCGTTGCTGATCTGTGCTTTGAACCGTGCCCGGATACTGGCGACCGAGATTGAGTTTGAGGCCGAAGAGGCAGGACTCCCGATCTATTTTGAGGCTCTTCTGCCTTTATATAATCCTGCATCGGAGGCATTGGCGGCCCGTTGCGGCATGCAGGCAACCAGTGAGCAGACGTTAAAAGGGATGCAGTTGTATCGGCTGGAATTGTAGGGTGGGTGAGGAGTCTGTGAGGGGGTTTGAGTGGGTGAGAACAACCTTGTATAAAGCTGTTCTCACCTGTGAAAGATCAAGAGCGTCTAACGTTAGATTTTTCTGAATTCTGTTTCGACGAAGTATGTTCCGTCGGGGAGCTGTTGCAGGGTATAGTCGCCAAACAGGACCGGGTCCATCATGCGCAGGCAGAGGAAGGCACGTACTGCGAGCTCGCGGATCTCGATCTCGGCATGCGGATCGGCACGCATTTCGATGAAATGTCGCCAGGCTCGGGCATTCCCGGTGGTGACGATCGGAGCTTCGGTCTCATTGGGCAGCACCGAGCGAGCGCACTGTTGCACTTTCTTACGCAGATCGGTGCGAACCTCGGAGGTAAACATAACATTGCCAGATTTTTGTTGTTCCAGCAATTTATTGGTAAGTGTTGCGTATTCCTCGGCGGCACGTTCGATGCGCTGAATAAAGAAGGTATGTAGTTGCTCATCGTCTCTATATTCTGGTCGCTCTACGAAACGCAGGACGCGACCAGAGACATAGCGCTGGCTGACCTGAGAGAAGCCAAAGCCTGCTCGATGTCGGATCAGCTCGTGGGTAACACTGCGCGAGATACCGTAGAAGAGCAGGCTAAAGTTAGCATGCTCGAAGACAGAACCATGTTGAGACGATTTCAGATTATCGAAATATTTTTTTGCTTGATCATTGAAGGTACGTTTGGGGCTGAAGCTCAGATAGCAGGTTTGGCCAGCGATTTTACAGAGCTGGGCACCATCTGGAAGTTCGGTTGGATCATCCAGATAAGCCGGGAACTGGAGCGATGAATCAAAGCCCTCCAGGAAGCCTTTGAGCGCTTCAGGGTGAACCTGTGGGCGGGAAATGACGCTTACTCCAGGCTGGGACAGGTAGAGCACTCCGCCGGGCGTCTGCTGCGTGGGAGAATCGATTGAAAAAAATCCTGAGCTTTCACTACCACCATATTGTTGGAAGATCAGCTCAGGAGCACTGTTAGACATGTATTATGCCCCCTTGCTACTATCACGTTAATGTATTGTACATTAGTCTAGCAGGTTGGAAGCAGTTTGGCTAGTTATTGAAAGACAATTCGTAACGGCGCTTACGCGCCTACTGAAAGCTTATCTGGCCGACAACAAAGTGCAGGCTTCTCAAACGCATTCAGTCAAACGAATTGAGATGATTACTGGTAATTTTCGTTGCCAAGTTGTTGTGATGACGTAAGCAAGGTTGTAAGTGTGGAACGACGGATGCGATAAGCCTGCCGTGTGCCACGATGGGGCAGCGTAATCGCCTCCAAAACGCCATTTTTAATCCAGCGGCGTACTGTTGTGTCATCAACCCGGAGCTGCTTTGCAACTTCGCGAACAGTTAAAAGATCTGCATCATCGTGTGCCACGGAATCCTCTTTCTGGTCTTTTTAAGACTACATCCAGTCCTTTCTTATCACAACGAATGTTCTGTTTAAGGGACTGCATATTCAAATATATTTTTACTAAGCGACGAACTTCCTTTGTCTGGTAAAATTCCTTACAATCCGGTATTGCGTCTCTCTCCGCAGGTATAGGAAGGCTCGGACGATTATTTTTACGAGTGGAAAGGGACGTTAGCCGCCAATCATCGACATGCTGCGGTTGGATCGTTTGAACCGCTTGTCTCCGATATAGTGTTTGAGTTCTTTTTTCCAGACGGCCTGGCGTAAGGTGTTAGCTAGCTCCTCGTCGGATGCGCCGGAACGTAGAATCTGGCGTAGATCGGTCTCTTCCGTTGCGAAAAGGCAGGTACGGAGTTGTCCATCAGCGGTGAGGCGGATGCGGTCACAGGATGCGCAGAAAGGTTCGCTGACAGGGTTGATAAAACCGACTTCACCAATACCATCACTAAAGGTATAGCGACGTGCTGTTTCTGATGGGTCGCCAGTCTTGATTTGAACGAGTGGCCCGTATTCGGCTTCAATGATTGCTTTGAGTTCGGCTCCAGTGAGAATATCCTCTTTTCGCCAGATCTGATCTGCATCCAGGGGCATAAATTCGATCCAGCGGATGACGTAGGCTTTACGTCGGGCGAGTCGAACGAAGTCTAAGACTTCTTCTTCACTGAAGTCGCGCATCGCAACTGCATTTACCTTGATGGGATGGATCGAGGGATATTTCTCCAACTCTTCCAACCCTTCCATAACGCGGTCAAATTGATCGCGCCGGGTCAAACGCGCAAATTTCTCGCGCAGCAGAGAATCCAAACTGACGTTGATCCGGCTGAGCCCGGCTTCTGCTAATGCGCCTGCCTGCTGTTTAAGAAGTACACCATTGGTTGTAAGGCTGAGGCTGCGCAAGCCTTCAATCTTGTGTAGCTGACGGACGAGTTCGGGAACATCACGTCGAACCAGTGGTTCTCCTCCGGTCAGACGAATTTGTTCGATTCCGATTTCAACTGCGACTCGTGAGAGCCGAAGGATTTCCTCATATGAGAGAATCTCAGCTTTCTTGAGCCAGGGTAATCCATCAGCCGGCATACAATAAGTACAACGGAAATTACACTTATCTGTAATTGAGATACGCATACTTTTGATGCGGCGGCCGTAGCTGTCAACAAGTTGTTCCATTGGTGGTCCTCTCCAGACGAGTACAGCTAGATAGTTTATTACGCCTGTCTAACTATAGCACATACCTACACACTTTGTCAGGTATAAAATGTTTATAAATGGGTACATAATAGAAAGCATGTAATACACAATGTCATGCTTGCTTTGTGTATAATGCGCTCTATTCCCAAAAAAAGCCAGTTTTTCTGCCTGTTACCATGTATTCTACTCCTTAGAATAGCAAAAACGCTTTGTGCAGCTATATCTATTTTTCGTTGCTTGACTCAATTTGACTCCCAAAATCGTCTTTTTTGAGATTTTTTCTACGCTACAGTTAAAATATTGATATGTTACTTTTGGGCTAATCCAGCTAGCTTTTCTGAGAGATTTTCGACCGCAAACTTTTGAAGGGAGGTGCAATTTACCGCTAATACTTGTTCTTACTGCGCTTAAATCAGTTAGCACCGCAACAGATAGGTATTTCTTATATGGTACCACACAAAAAGCAGAAATGGGAGTTTCTGAAGGGAGTACATATGCCGAAAGCAGATAAATTTGAGATTTTATTGAGACCTCCTTGAATTTGTATCTGGCTAAAAACCTTAGAAATGACATTGTATGAATAAAAAACGCCTTTAGATGTATAATTGCGGCACCGCTAAACTGTAATTTAGTGAAAGATCGCTAGAATATCCTATGCCTGTCTATTATATATACGACGACAGGCTACTAACAGCAGGTATCTGTTCAATTTTTTTGGCTGAGCACTCTTGAGAAGCCATTCACTTCGCCGACTGAACGTGTCTGGGAAGCCAGGACAAGCATTGCCAGAAACGATCAAGGTTGAAGCTTTCCAGAGCTTCCTGCTTGCGAAGGGTTCAGTCGGCGCGAGAGCGCCGTTGGAAATTGCCTTGTAATGGCAAGAGGAATAGGTGAAGTGTGTTTGTAGGGAAGCTACCTCTCCTGAGAGGTGGGAGAGGTAGCGATTAGATTACCATTCAAGCGTTGCTACATGTTTATTGGATTGTATAGTTTTGTACATGCCAGTGTTGACCGCCATCGGTTGTACGTAAGAGCCTGGTTTGTCCAAGCGCGAAGCCATTAGCCGTATCGATAAAGCTAATGCCATGCACGAGGTTCACTGTGGCCTCATTAATCCAGACGAGGCCGGCGCTATCAGTCATGCGGAATGTGCCATCCTGGCTATCATTTGTCCAGGCATAATTCCGATTGAGAATGTATAGACCGTCAGGATAACCCTGGTCGAGGGCAGCATGATTGGTTGGAAAGTCAGTTGTCCAGGTTTGACCGCCGTCGTTGGTTTTGTAGAGTAACATCCCTTGCGAATTGGGACCGGCATTGTAGATGTAGACGGGTAACTCTCCATAGTTTCCAAAGAAGACGGGTGGTGTCGTTTTGTAGAAAGCCGCCGCAGAGCCAGCACCCGGCAGATTGGGCAGGGTTTGTTGCTGCCAGGATTGTCCGCCGTTGTGTGTGACATAGAGCCAGGCCCCATTTGAGGCATCATTCCCGGTGGCCCAGCCATTCTGGGAATCCTTGAATGAAATGCCGTTTTTCATGCCGTCATTGGGTGGTCGATTGACTCTTTGCCAGGTCTGGCCGCCATCAAGACTGTGCAGGATATCGACCATTTCTTGACCCGCGCCGGGGCCACCATTGATTGAAACTTCCAGCCACCCTTCCTGGTTATTCAGGAAATGGGGGGGATCGAGAACCGCTGGCGAGGGTTCAGTCGTGGCGTATTTCTGCCAGGATTGGCCACCATCGCTGGTATGGTCAATGTGAATCGTATTGCCACCGTAGGTATAAGCCACCCAGGCATTATTGCCATCCACAAAATCGCCACTGGCATCCGCGCCAAGGGCCGTGGTGGGGGTTACATCTTGCCAGGTATTGCCATAATCGGTTGTACGGATAATTGCATTCTTCGTTATCGCCCAGCCAACCTGGTTGACCATTCTGATGACCTTGATCGGGGTTGGAGGGTTCTTCGGGGTAGATGAGCCAGTGTTAGTAACATTAGTAACAGGTGTGCTTGAAGATGTACCTGTCTTGTTCGTTGTAGCGCTGGTCGGACTTGCTGCCGGTAGAATGGTAGTGGCATTTGATGTGGGGCCGGTGGCGCCAGCGTTGCTTGAGCAAGCGGCTAGCAGGCTTGCCAGCAAGGCTATACAAATGATGGCAGGGAGTTTCTTAGGCTCTTTTACAATGTTTTTCATACATACCCTTCCCAGATAGCTGAAGTGGAAGAGAGGTGTCTTCGCTTCACTGTTGTTTTTTATGGAATAGCAAATCTATTGCTATCCTTGCGTTCAGGGCACCAGGATCAACTCCTTGTTGATATTTATAGTATAGTCCGAATGCTCGTGCTTGTCTGTGGTAGATCTCACAGTCATAGTGTTAGCAATCTTTAAGGCTTCGTCCCTTGCAACCCCATTGTCTTAGATTCAAGGACATCTCCAAAGAAATGTGCTGGCTGGTACCAAAAAGAATTCCGCCATCCCGATTCCTTTGCAGAAATTCTAGTGATGGCGGAAGCTTGTCTCTACATGCGTAGCAGCCTATGAAGCTGCCCTG
The DNA here is from genome assembly GCA_035703945.1 of Ktedonobacteraceae bacterium. GTDB lineage: Bacteria > Chloroflexota > Ktedonobacteria > Ktedonobacterales > Ktedonobacteraceae > DASSXK01. The sequence goes on from DASSXK010000043.1 coordinate 9,814, forward strand.
GAAAAGTCAGGCCGTTGCTGGCGTTAGATGTCGTAGTAGTACGAGAACTCGATTGGCGTTGGGCGCAGGCGGATCTCAGCGGATTGCTCGCGCTTGAATTCGATATAGTGTTGCAGAATATCCGTTGTGAAGACTCCACCTTCGAGCAGGAAGGCGTGATCGGCTTCGAGGGCATCAAGCGCCTCGTCCAGCGAACCGGGCACCGAGCCAATCTCGCGTAGCTCTTCCTTCGACATATGATAGAGGTTCTTATCAACGGGTCCAAAGCTATGCTCGCTTGGCTCAATCTCACGTTTAATACCATCCAGGCCAGCCATCAAGAGAGCGGCAAAGGTCAGGTAGGGATTGGCGGTTGGATCGGGTGGGCGGAACTCGATACGCTTGGCCGAAGGACAATCGGTAAGCGGCACGCGAACGGCGGCACTGCGGTTGCCCTGTGAGAAGACCAGGTTGACCGGTGCTTCAAAGCCGGGAACCAGGCGTTTGTAGCTGTTGGTTGTTGAGGCGGCCAGAGCCAGCAGAGCCGGGGCATGGGTCAACAGGCCACCGATATAGTAGCGGGCGATCTGGGAGAGTCCAGCATACCCTTCGCCATCATAGAACAGAGGCTTGTCACCGTTCCAGAGGCTCTGATGGACATGCATGCCAGAACCATTGTCGCCGTAGATTGGCTTGGGCATGAATGTCACGGTCTTATTATGCTTGCGGGCCGTGTTCTTGACAACATATTTATAAAGCATGATATTGTCTGCTGTTTTCAGCAGGGTGTTAAAGTGGATGTCGATTTCGGCCTGACCGGGACCCCCAACTTCATGGTGTTGGGCCTCAACCTGCACGCCCAGCTCTTCCAACTGGAGCACCATTTCTGTACGCAGGTCCTGGAGGGTATCGTTTGGAGCAACTGGGAAGTAGCCCTCTTTGGTGCGCATACGGTGTCCCAGGTTTGGGGTGCCGTTGCGAGAACTGTTCCAGGGAGCTTCGTCCGAATCGACTTCGGCGT
>DASSXK010000224.1:0-9277 GCA_035703945.1 Ktedonobacteraceae bacterium
AAAGATGGAAAGATCATTTGTGCTGATGTGAACGGTTCGTACAACATTCTACGTAAAAGTAGACCCGATGCTTTTGCAAAGGGAGTAGCGGCCTATGTAGTTCAGCCTTCACGGTTAGCGATAACCGTGTAAATCAAACAAAAGATGCGGTGTCCAGAGATGTCCACATTTTTTGGAACTATGAAAGACTTATGGACGGTGATAAGATGATGCAACCCTCTCATGAATTTGACCTGTTGCCACAACGGTTGCGACACGTTCGCTGGCTTGGTGGCGGGAGTGGGGCGGGTAAGTCTACCATCGCTCGGCAGCTTGCGGAGAAATATGGGCTTCGCCTTTATCACTGTGATGACACGCAAGCAGCGCACACCGCCCGCTCAAACCCGATTGATCATCCCATGCTCCAGGCCTTCATCGCCATGACAATGGACGAGCGCTGGGTTAAGCGGACGCCGGAGGAGATGTATCGCACATTTCATGGCTTTCATGGGGAGGGTTTTGGACTTATCCTGGAAGATCTACTTAGCCTGCCGGGCGATCTGCCTGTGTTGGTCGAAGGATATAAGCTCTTGCCTCGCCTTGTGGCCCCAGTGCTGAGCCGACCCGATCAGGCCACCTGGCTGATTCCTACTCCAGAGTGGAGGCGCACGGCCTTTGATCTGCGCGGATCGTTGTGGCGCATCGCCGCGCGAACAAGCGATCCGCAGACGGCCCTGGCCAACTTGCTTGCACGTGATGCCCTCTTTACAGAAGAGGTCGCAAGCCAAACTGCAATTTTGCAGCTCACTTGTATCCAGGTCAACGGAAGCGCCAGCATTGATGAACTGGCGACACGCGTTGCCCAATGCCTCTGCCTATGATCCACTTCCTGCGCATTTCTGGCTATTCCTGCGAAATTAGGACGACTTCTGACCGCTTTTTATGTTACCTTGTGAGAAGAGAATAAAATCGGCCTGAGTCACCGCGATAGCTGCGGTTCATGGCCTTATGCCACATGAGGAGTACGACACATGGCTGAAGACAACTTCGCGCTTACGACATTCTACACCTCCTGGAAAGAGTATCAGGATCACATCAAAAGTGCGCTCGCCCCGCTCACGGATGAGCAGCTTGAGCTGCGTGCTGCACCGCACCTGCGCTCTATTGGCGAGAATGCCCTGCATATCGTTGGCTGCCGTGTTTACTGGTTCACCGAATTTTTGGGTGAGGATGGAGGTGAGGCGATGAAGTTCTATGGGAATTGGAATGAACTGGCACTGAAGCCTGGGGCGTCCATCCCAACCGCCGTCGAGCTGGCACAGGCCATTGATGTCACCTGGCAGTATATGAGCGATCGCCTGGCCCATTGGAGTTCCGAGGATATGCGCCAGACCTTTCCCGACGAGTGGGACGGCAAACAATTTGATGTGTCGCGTGCCTGGGTCGTCTGGCATGTGTTGGAGCATGACCTGCATCACGGCGGCGAACTTTCGCTCACCCTCGGCCTGCACGGACTCCCGTCGAATTTTGCCATCTAAGGTCTTTTCACTGAAATTGTAGCCAAAAAGCCAGCAACACCAGGAAATATACTCTATTCGAGTATTCCCTGGCGCTACTGGCCTTGTTTTAAAGCGTAATCAGGCCGCGCCTCAGGCCGAGGCGGACGGAGTCGGTGCGGCTGGTTGCACCCAGTTTTGTCGCAATAGAAGAGATATGAAATTTGACGGTATGTTCGCTGATCTGTAACTGACGGGCGATCAGCTTATTGGAAAGACCCTGGCTGACCAGTTCCAACACCTCGCGTTCGCGGGCGGTTAGGGACTCGTCGGTCTCTGCCAGGGCGCTGCTGGCGAGCATCGCAGGTTGCCTGCCAAATCTCACTGCTAATGAAGCTGGCAGGCTGGCTAAGCCCTGGGCTGCGGCCAACACCGTTGCCTGAAGCTGGCTAGCTGAGGCGTCGATCGGGACCAGTCCCCAGCCCAGCAGACCCAGCCTTTGGAGTTCAGGAATATAACGCTCGCTGTTATTGGTCAGGAGCACGATTGCGATGGCCTGTGGATTCGTCAGTGCGCGTCCGATCTCTGGCAGCAGCAGATCGTCCGCTACCACCAGCACATCGGCCCCCTCCGCCTCTAAGCCGAAGGCATTGGGATTGGCCGACGTACCGATAACCTGGAGGTCCGCTGTGGTAAGCAGGGAACGCAGCCCGGCCTGTCCTAGAGGGGTCATTGCGATGACGAATACGCGAGTCATGCCGCTTGCTCCAGTTCCTGAGTTTGAATCGCAGCTTCAACAGCCAGGATGGTTCCGCCGCGTGAGACGGTCAGCGCCAACGTTTCATGTTCGCTCTGCTCATTCAGGATACGCCCAAGGTCCGCGCTATTCTTAATCGGTTGCTCGCCGCTTCCCAACAGGATATCCCCCAACAAAACGTCGTTGGAGCCAGCGAAGCGACCGGATTGTATCCCAACAACCAGTAAGCCAGTTGCCTGCTGCGTTTTGCTGGCTTGCTGGACCTCTTCTGGTAGCTCAACTTGCTGTACGAGCAGGCCGAGTGTGGCCCGACCCTTTGGCAGATTGGCGACCCAGCCAACCAGCGTATCGCTTGGGATGGAGACCGAGAGGTCGCCGCCAAAGATCATGGCATTGATCCCCACCACCTCGCCATCCGCGTTGAGCAAGGGACCACCGGAATTGCCCGGTGCCAGCCGGACGTCCGATTTGATGTACTGCGCCGTCAGGTCTTTATCCAGCTTGACCTCACTGAGCGTGCTCATGATTCCGGCGGTCACGACCCAGCGTTGGCCCCAGGGGTGGCCGATCGCGAAGACCCATTCCCCAACCCGCAGGGCGGATGATTTGCCAACAATCAAAGGTTGCAAGTTGTCCGCGCTGACTTTAAGCACCGCCAGATCAAGCTGCGGATTGCGATGCAGAACCTTTGCTGACAAGCGTCGTCCATCGGAGAGGAGGACCTGCACTTTGAGATCATCTCTGGAAACGACGTGATTATTCGTAATAATCCGTCCATCTTTATGCCAGACAAAACCGGTTCCGCCACCCCGGCCCTCGGTATAAACCTGGACGATTCCCGGTTGAGAGCGATTAAAGATCTCGGTTAGCTCGTTTGAAAAGACATCGGGCAGCGGAATTGAAGATTCCGTTGAAAAAGTAGGAGTTTGTGCCATTGAGTAACCTGCCAATCGTAGGGTAACGCGGCTCGTAGGCCATTGAGAGGCCCGAGCCCCTGTCCACCCACTGTGTATGCTTGATGATTGAAGTCCTATTGAAAGACACTTCCCAACGGCGCTCACGCGCCTCCTGAACACTTTGTAAGCAGGTAGCGTTGGAAAGCTTCAGCTTGGATCGCTTCGGGCACCAATGCCCCTGGCTTCACAAGCGCGTTCAGTCAGTGAAGTGCATGGCTTACTATTTACGCTGTCCGATTGTCACCTGGAGGGTTTGCAGGCTGTTGCCACGGATCACTTCGATCGGGATTGTTTTGCCTACGCGCTCGCCTGCAAGGACGATCTGGAGATCTTCTGAATCGTTGATCGCATGGCCGTCGATCGCAACCAGGATGTCGCCAAGCATGATCTTGCCAGCATGGGCGGGACTGTTCTCTTCCACCCGCACGATCAGCAAGCCGTTTTCCTGGGTTTTCCCGGCCTTCTGCCCGCTGGGAAGCTGTACAAGCTGGCTGCTAATACCCAGGTAGCCGCGTTTGATAAAGCCCTGGGTTGCCAGTGTCTCGGCGATTTTGCTGGCAATATCCATTGGAATGGCAAGGGCGACGCCGTTGGCGAGGCCGGTGGTCAATACGCCCAATACATGTCCCTGAACATCCAGTAAGGGACCGCCTGAGAAGCCAGGATAGGGGGTCGCATCGGTGCGGATATAGCGCTCAAGTGTGGCCCCGCGACCGAGGCGAATTGGTCCGCCAATCGCGCTGACAATTCCGGAGCTTGCCATCGGACCGTCATCGGGTGCGCGACCAACCGCCAGCACCAGTTGTCCGACCCGTGCCGCTTCTTTGGCCGAAGTTGCTGGGGTATGGCCGAGGTCGGGAACACGTAAGAGGGCGAGATCGGTTGCCAGGTCGCGGCCAACGAACTGAGCTGGCAGCGTGCGTTTATCAGGGGTCTGGATGGTCAGATCATCTTCGCGCTCCAGCACATGGTCGGCTGTGAGCACCAGGTTTTCCCCAAAGATGATACCGCTGGCTGGCTGGCGCTGACGCCCATTCACCAATACGAGGGACGAACTAACATTTTCAACGGCATCGGCCATTTGATTTGATAGCTGCCGAAGCAAGTTTGTTGTAGTTGCAGGTTGTTCCATTGTGATGCTCTTCCATTAACTAGAGATTCGTTTCCGTTGTGGATACTATACGACGTCTTCAGGAAGCGTACATCAGCTATTTGACTAGGAGGGTGCCTGGATAAAAGACCAGGGTCAGAAAAAAAGGACCTGGGGATTATTCATTCATCATAATCATGCCCATATTTCGCAATTCGCGTAGCACCTCCAGTACTTCTCTGGTTGAAGGAAGCCCGAGTGTGATGGCGATCTGATAGACGCTTCTCTCGCCGTCTACCAGTGAAAAGATGCGGCGGTATTTACGCGGCCAGCGGCTAATCTCTTGTCGGTCAACATAGACAGCCCACCTTGGAATAGGAGACGCTATATTTCCATTTTGCGGCGGCGGCGTGTATTGCTGCGATTGCGAAAAGGGGCCAGTAGTGGGTTGGAAAGGGCCAGTTGACGGATTCGGCTGTTGTTGCGGAAAATATGTCAGCGGCTCCGGTTGTTGTTGTGGAAAATATGATTGTGTTGGGGGATATGGTTGTTGTGGCAGCACTGGCATTTGTTGTGTTGAGGGCTTGTTCACTGGTGAAGAAGTGGCGGGTGACATTTGTTGTGGGTATATTAAGGGAGCATCGTTCTTGAGCGTGATGAGCTCCCAATCGAGTGCACCCAGCCCATAGAGTGTGTTTAATGCTTTCTGCGCCGTGAGTACCTGCTTGCCGCTTTGCGTCTGGATCGTACATGATGCTATTTCGCCGCTAACGAACTCAATCCAGACCAGACAGCGCTCTTTGACTCCTGGAACGCCGTTTGGAATCTGGGTTTGTAAGGTTCCCCTCTGCTTAAAGTCTTGCAGTAGCTGCAAGATAGTTTGAAGGTCCAGTGTATACAAACTGCTTCCTTTCACGTTCAACTTTTTATGTCTTTATTCAGAGAGATGCACGTCAGGGTGTGGAGGCAGATGCCATCGCCAGCTTGCGCAAAAAAAAGATAGCGGAAAGCTTGATGGGATACAAGTAGCGCAATCTGTATGTCACTCAGCAAATTATACCAAAAAAATGCAGTAAGAGAAAGAGTAATTCAACGAGTTTCAGTGCTTTTAGGGAAAATTGGTTGAAAACAGAGTCAAACAACATAAGAAGCTACTTCATTAAACTCTAAACATAAAAGCTGAGTCTTGGATAGCCGATTTGACGGCAACTTCTGATAGTATTGCTGAACTTTTCTCAGGAAAGTTGAGGGCTCCGCTCTTTGCAACCCCATGTTTACGCGTCCTTGCTCAGGCATACCATAGGCGAGGCCCCTGGAACACTTTTCAATGCTTAATCGGCGTTTGCTTGTGATGAACTGAGGTGCTTATTAAACCAGTGCGCCACGCGTTCGAGATGATCCTGGATGTGGGCTTGCTCGGTGAAGCCATGTCCCTCGCGGGGGTAGGTGACGAGTTCGACCGGGATGTGTTGCTCGTGCAAGGCTCGGTAGAAGGCGTGGGCCTGGTTGACGGGCACACATTCATCGGCTTCGCCATGGATAATCAGGGTCGGGGTCGTGATGCGGTTGGCGTAGGTGATCGCGGAATGGTTGCGATAGATGTCCGGGTGATCGTAGGGATTGACAATCTCTTTACTCAGGAAACGCATATCCCAATCAGGGATGTTTGACTCCGCGTGATAGCTGTGGAAATCGCAGATGCCAGCCCCCATCACAGCAGCCTTGAAGCGATCGGTCTGCGAAACGGCCCAGGCGACCATAAAACCACCATAGCTCCAGCCCATCAGGCCAACGCGCTCGCTATCGACAAGTCCACGCTCAATCAGGTAATCGACACCGAGCAGGACATCCTGGAAATCTTTGCCGCCCATGTCGCCAACAACGGCATCGGCGAAGGTTGTGCCACGTCCCAGGCTGCCGCGAATATTTGGTTTCAGGACCGCGTAGCCCTCGGCTACCAACGCCTGCGTGCGATAGTTATCCCAATCGTTGATCCAGGCTGCCGACGGACCCCCATGCACGTTGACGACCAGGGGTAGAGGCGTGTCGCTTTGCGCTTCTGGTAGGGTCAGCAGGGCCTCGATGTGCCAGCCGTCAGCGCCAGTATAGCTTATCTTCTCCGTTGGATAGATCTTCAGGGTCTTTTCGGCGGTGGAGTTAAAGTGGGTACACTGCTGCCAGTCCAGGGCGGCATCTTCACATTCAAGCTGTGTCAGTGTGCCGAGCCAGACGTCAGGCGCGTGGTTTTCGGAATGGGTGGCGACAAGCCGACGGAAATCTGGCGTGATTGAGAGATGTGGGTAGTAGCGTTCGCCAAGTGTGAAATTTCTGCTCAGCGTGATGATTTTTCCTGTCTCCGCTTCAAGAATACCTACCTGGCTTGAGGTGCTATCAAAGGCGGTGAAGAGCAGCCTGCGACCATCGGGCAACCAGCGATACCAGGTTGGACTGATCTGAATATTGGGTTTTAGATTTTTGGCCTCTCCTCCGTCTAATGATAGTGAATAGATATCGCCGCCACCCCGATCGGGATCGCTCCACTGACCTGAAATATAGGTGATGTGGGAACCATCGGGCGTCCAGCGAACTTCGCAGGCCGGGCGCGTAAGATTTGAAATCTGGCGCATCTGGCCGCCTGTGGCGGAAACGACGCCAATCTGGCCGCGATACCAATCCGTTTCTTCGGGGCCATTAGTAAAGAAGGTCGCGAACTGTTTTTGATCCGGCGACCAGCTATAGGACCAGACGCTGAGATCGCTGCCTGTGATAGGCTCGGGTGAGGCTTCACTTGAAGGCAAGACAGTCCAGAGACGCATCTGACCCCTGGGGGTAGCAACGTGCGGATCAACGGCAGGGGTTTCTTCTCGCGAGAGAAAGGCGATACAAGCGCTATCAGGGGCCCACTGGATATCGCTCAAGCCAGTTGGAGGATCATAGATCAGTGTCGCCTTGCCTGTTGTGCCAGATTTACTCAGATAGAGCATCGACTTGCTCAGGGCCTCCTTATACCTGTTGCGGCCGACAAAAGCCAGGAAAGCTCCATCAGGGGACCAGCGGGGCATGAATTCCTCCGCTAGCCCACTATTGAGTGGTTGAGGTTCAGCATGGCCGCTGGTCTCGGTAATCCAGATGCGAGGCTGGATTTTAGCTTGCTCCGGAAGCCACTGAGCCAGGACAAATGCCACCTGTTTTCCATCGGGGGAAATAACGGCATCGGTCGCAATGCGGGCGGTAAAGGCGCTTGCAGGGGTGATCTTCTCAGTTGCCTGAGTCACTCTGCTTTGATTGTTTGGATCAGGTGGTGTTTGCACTGTATTGCTCCTCTATATGGTTTCCGGAAGCTACTTATCGATGTTTCGTGATGTTAGACATAGCGTTCAAGCCAGCGTAGAATGCGCTCTTCAGCATCGCGCCCGTGAGCTTGTTCGCTCAAGCCATGGCCTTCGCGTGGATAGATTACGCATTCGACCGGAACGTTGCGCTCTTTGAGCGCTCGGTAGAATGCATAAGCCTGGGATACGGGAACGGCAGTATCATTTTCTCCGTGCAGAATTAACGTTGGCGTGGTAACACGATCAGCATAGGTAATTGGAGAATGCTTGTGAAAGGTCTCCGGATCTTTGAGATAGTCCACCCCCATGAAGAGCGTGTTGGCATCCTGATACCCTGCCTGGGCCTGGCTCCCATGCCAGTCTGAGATCCCCGCGCCCATGATGGCGGCCTTGAAGCGATTGGTCTGTGTTACGGCCCAGGCAGGCATAAAGCCACCATAGCTCCAGCCCCCAATCGCGACCCGCTCGCCATCGACAAGACCCTGTTCCACCAGATAATCAACGCCTTTGAGGAGATCCTGGAAATCTTTGCCGCCTATATCGCCGATAACTGCATCGGCAAACTCGGTGCCGCGTCCCCAGCTTCCCCGGATATTCGCGCTTAAGACCGCGTACCCATGGGAAGCAAGCAATTGAAGCAATTGACTGTAGGAGCCACCAAAGCCATCAGTCCAGGCGAAGGAAGGCCCACCGTGGACGTTCACAAATAACGGAGGCAGCTTGCCTGCTGGGGGATTGATCGGCAGCGTAAAGATCGCATCGATTTCCCAGCCATCGACACTTGGATAGCGGATGCGTCGACTTGTAGCCAGCGTATATGTCTCTTCTACCAGAGGGTTGAGGCGTGTCAGGCGCTGCCAACTAACAGTCCCTCCTTCTGAAATCCGCCCTGCCCAGAGGTCGCTTGGCTGATGCGGGCTGGCATGGACGACCACGAAGCGGCTGAGATCGCTTGAGTGTGAAAGATGCGAGAGAAAGGGAAGCTGCACGAAATCCTCTTCCAGCAAGGTGATGGCCCCATCAGCTACAGCAATCCTGCCGATCTGATTGGTGACACCAGACCAGGCGCTGAAAAGCAGGCTCTGACCATCTGGATACCAGTGGCAGCTATCAAAGCTCACCTTGCTATCGGGGGTCAACAGGTGGATTTCATCGGTCGATAGATTCAGAATCGCGATATCGCCAGCGCACAGACCAGGATCGCTCCACCTGCCAGTCATATAGGCAAGGCGGGTACCATCGGGAGACCAGACGAAAGAGCAGGCTTGCCGCCAGTCCAGGTGGGTGCGTTGGCGTACCGATCCACCTGCCGCCGGAACTGTGCCGACCTGGCCGCGATACCAATCATTCTCATCTGGTTGTGTGGCGAAGAAGAGCGCAAATGTCTGGCTATCAGGAGACCAGACGAATTCCCAGACGGTGATGCCATCGGGAGTAACAGGCTCCGGTACTGTATAGTCGGCCCTGATGCTCCAGAGGCGCGTATGGCGATCCGGTCCCAGAACAATCGGATCGCTTGCTGGCTCTGCTCCCTCAACTGAAAGAAAGGCCAGCCGCTTGCCATCAGGCGACCATTCGAGCTGACTGATACCATTGGGCATCGCGCAAAGCTGATGAGCCTCGCCGCCCTCCGCTGAAATAAGGTGAAGCTGAGGTTTATCGTGGCT
>DASSXK010000239.1:0-2088 GCA_035703945.1 Ktedonobacteraceae bacterium
CGAAGCCACAGCCGAAGATATCGGCGATAACGTCAATACAATCAACGCCGTCGTCGATGGACCCGAACTTCAGATTATCTTCAACGTCAAATACCTTGTTGACGTTCTGAATGTCATTGATACACCAGAGGTCGCCATCGAGGTTACATCAGCCAATAAACCTGGCGTAATTCGACCGATCAGTGCAGCCGACTATACGTACGTCATTATGCCAATGCAGACCAACCGCTAAGTACTGAAAGATAATTCGCAGTGTGCAGTCAGCGAAGTGAATAGCTTAATAACAAATACAAGCGCTTTGGGGCGAGAGCAATCCCGCCCCTCTCTGCCTGATGGATGTATGCATGTACCTTTCGCACCTTTCCCTAAGCAATTTCCGCAACTACCAGCATCTTGATCTTCCTCTGGGTCCGGGCCTCTCCATGTTCTATGGGGAAAATGCTCAGGGAAAAACAAATCTGCTCGAAGCCGTCGCGATGCTCTCAACTAGCAGTTCTTTCCATGCCAGCACTGATCGGGAAGTTGTGAACTGGCAGGCACCTGAACACATCGCCCGTCTGGAAGCAAGCATTCAGCGTCGTGAGGACGAGCTTGACCTTTCGCTGGCGATCTTTGATCCCAATCCGGTAGCTATCCCCGCGATGGCCGCGCCCGTGAAGGCCATTGAGATGCCAGCCAACACGCCGCGCAAACGCATCAAGATTAATGGCGCACAAAAAAAAGCGATTGATATGTTTGGGCAATTGAAGGTCGTTCTTTTTGCACCGGGCGATCTCAGTCTTGTAGATGGTTCACCCGAGGATCGGCGTCGCTTTCTGGATCGCTCGCTCTGTCAGCTCCAGGCTCGCTATTGTCAAACCTGGCAGAAGTATCGCCGCCTGATTACCCAGCGCTCAGCCCTGCTGAAACGCATTCGTGAGAATCGCGAAGATCCCCGCATGCTGGAATACATGGATGAGCCGATGGTGGCAATGGCAAGTCTGCTGATCTATGAACGAACACGCATGATTGCCGCGCTGAATGCCCAGGTCAACACCCTTCAGGATAGTATCAGTGGGGGACGTGAACACCTGGAAATCGTCTACCGCCCTTCGTTCCATGTTAACCCTGAGTGGGGGCTGATCGAAGGAGAGCAGCAGTATCGGCAGCAGTTGCGCGATAATCGCAAGAAGGAGATTCAGCAGGGGATATGCCTGCTTGGTCCCCATCGCGATGACCTGGAATTTCTCGTCAATGGGATCAATATGCTCACCTATGGCTCACGTGGCCAGCAACGAACGACGGCGCTTTCGGCCAAGCTCGCCGAGTTGGAGTATATGCGCTCCAACACTGGCGAAGAGCCCGTCCTTTTACTGGACGATGTTTTCAGCGAACTGGATAGTCGTCGCCGTGACTATCTGCTTCAGCAGATCTGCCAGCACGAGCAAGTATTGATTACCGCGACCGATTTCACCGGCTTTCCCTCTGAGTTGCTGGAAGGGGCACACACCTATCAGATCATCAAAGGGTCGGTCATCAAAGACACCTGATCGTCCCCTTGCTCTTACAAGACACTTCTCAACGGCGCACTCGCGCCGACGAAGCGCTTTCTCATCAGGGATTTCTGGAAAGCTTGAGCGTTGCTAGAAACGATCAACGCTCCTCCTGGCATCTCAAGCGCCTTCAGCCAGCGAAGTGTATGGCTTATGACTTCACGTTTCGCCACTGCTGCTCAACAGTCATCCACTCTTGTCGCACGCGAGCCACCTCATCGTTATCAGGTACAGCCCCACCGTAACGTGTCTCAAGGTACGCCTGGGTAATCGTCGTTAGTCCTTCCTCAGCTTCAGGAGTTCGGGTCCGTAAACGCTCGTGAAACTCGTCCGGCGTTTCGCTGACATGGCGCGGCAGTCCCAGGCTGGCAGCACGTTTTAAGAGTGCCCGGTAAATCTCACGAATGTTCCGCACAGCTGGCTCCAATACACGCAGATCATCGACCTTTGCGGCCTCAATACCAGCGTTTCGACGACGAAAAAAGCGCCCGAAGAGAGCCAGGAAGAGCAACCTGAGCTGCTTCCGGAAGAGTGCCCAGGACCAGACGCTTTCATG
>DASSXK010000371.1:0-3571 GCA_035703945.1 Ktedonobacteraceae bacterium
TCATGGTCTGAAGCGATGAGAAATATCGTGGCCGGCTATCAGGAAGTCAGTAGCGAAGGAAGCGAGTTGGAAGCGGCCTGAACAACGCGCTTAAGCTGGAGAAAGGGTTCTTCCCTCTTAATAGGCGGAAAAGAACCCTCACTCTTTCGTATTCACATGTACAATTACAAGACACTTCGCAACGGCGCTCTCGCGCCTACTGAATGCTTTGCAAGCAGGCAGCGCTGGAACGCTTCAGCTTTGATCGTTTCTAGCACTGTTCGTCATGGCTTCTCAAGCGCCTTCAGTCAACGAAGTGAATAGCTTACAACTAGTGTTTGCGCGACTGCTCTTCAAGCCGGCTCTGGATAAATGAGAGGATCAGCGAGCCTACCAGCGTTACCAGGAGAACTTTCTCCATTGTGCTGAATTTTGTTTTCTTTTCCATGATTCTTCCAATTCTAGCCTGTTCTGCACGACTAAAGTAGTCGTGAGATCTTTCGTTTCAGAATATCACAAAACTGTGATGTCAGGCAGTTGCCAATCTTCATTGAAAAGATGTCGCCTGCGGCCATCAACCTGACAAGTGATTAACGCGCCCACAGTTCGGTCTGATCTTTATATTTATGTGCCAGGTGAAAATTCGCCTTGACCCAGGTATAGAAGACGTTAAAATCGGGTGTGCCGCGTAAACGTCCCGCCGGAAAAATCAGTACAGCACCCACATTTTCTTTCTGCCCAACTGCTAGCAATTGCTCACCTGTGAGATAGCCTGTCCTCCCCCGCACCCCCGAGGTATCTACCAGCTCGGGAGGCGTATCGCGGTTCCCTAATGCGGCAATAAACTGGGAATCGGTTATGACTAATCCCCCCGGCTGTAAATTGTGATCCAGGTCAGAGGCAAGCACCTTCATATATTTAGAATACCCATTGATCGCCGCTGCATCTTCCTTGTGGGCATAGACCCGATCCTGCTTTACACTCCCCATAATGGAAATTGCGATCAGCACCAGGGCCATCACAGAAGCAAGCAGTGTTACAGTACTCCGCGCGTTCCGGGGAAGAGGGAAGGGTCCAATTCCACAAATTGCCAGCGCGATCAAGGGCGGCGAGAAGGCAATGAAGTGATGTTGGAACACCGGTACCTGCCGGATCAGCAGGATTGCCGTCACCGCAAACCAGGCCAGCAGAGGCAACACGCGCCAGTCGCGTCTAATCAGCGAAACAATCGTGCCATAGGTCGCGGCCAGCGTCAAAGTCATCGTTAAATAGTTTTGTACCATGCCCGGATTGTGAACCTGGGAGTTTGCAAAAGAGATCGCCGCCTGAGTATGGAAGGTAATAACCTGATGATAAAATTCCTTCGGCGCACTTATGACAAATGGCAACAAAAATAACAGCGAGACAATAACTGCCACAGCAATCGCAATAATCAGCGGCAGCAATCCTTGCCAGCGTTCAGAGATTGGCCTGCGGAGGACTATCACCAGCCGTGCCAGCAGCAGCAGCCCCAGAGGAACCAGGGTTGAAACCATCAATAGCTTGCCGAGAATACTGAGTGCTAACGTTAAGCCTGTTAGCCCGGCCAGCATCCAACCCTTGCGTCCCTCGGGATGTTCCCACCATAAATAGGCAAACCCGATCGTTAACATCGCAAACGCAGCGGAGGGAACTTCGGCCTGAAGCACCTGCGATTCCACAAGGTAGATCGGATCAACGACCAGTAATGCCAGCGCCGCGATTGCACCAACCTCGCCTCTTAAGGCTTTACCCAGTAGAAAGGCCCCCAGTATTCCAAAAAGCGAAACCAGGGCAATTCCCAGGCGGCCAGCCCAGAGGGTGCCTCCAAATGCGATAAATGAGGGATAGATCGAGAGTAAAAAGAAGGGTGGTTGAGAATAAAAAATCTGGCTATAAAGCGTATGGCCAGTTTGCATCGCCCGAAGTGATTGCCAGTAGACGCCTTCATCATAGTCTCGCTCGATATTGAAACCGAGACCATTCAAGCGCATCTGAAGGGCAAACAGAAAAAGACCAACTGCGATAACCAGTGTAATGGCGGTACGTAACCATCTCCAACGCTTTTGTCTGGTATCACTGGGGACCGATACATCCTCTATAGTATCAATTGACATGTAAATACATCCTGCTTATGTAGTGCGGACGTGTCCTCAAAATCCGGCGGAAACCCTACCAACTTGCCATTACAAGACCCTTCACAACGGCGCTCTCGCGCCTCCTGAACGCTTTGCAAGCAGGCAGCATTGGAAGCTCCCCGCTTAAGATGGTACTGGCAACAATGCTGCTGGCTTCTCAGGCGCCTTCAGTCAGTGAAGTGCATGGCTTGCCCCTTGCCACGTGTGTCGCAAGTATAATCAATTCCTGGAAGCGTGTCCAGTTGCTAGCCATTCAGGCTTAGCAGGGGTATTAATCCTCGTCAAGCGGAGGGGGAAGTCGCAACAACTCTTCTTCAAGATGGCTCCAAACCTGCTGCTCAGCCTGGCTGTGATTCAAAGAAAGACCTTCATGGACCGCTCGCGTCATCGTCGTTCCAACGCGCTGCCGAAAGTTTGTCAGGTAGCTTTGCTGAATTGAGCTGTTTGGCATGATACGCAATTCAATCTGCGAAGGCGCGTAAAAATCTGAAGGCTCAAAGGCCAGCACCAGCAAGTTTGTATAGGCCTGGATCAAATCCAACCACTCCTGATCGACAAAATTATTGCGCAATACAGAAGAAACAAGAAAGCAACCTGAGATTCGTCCGCTGCGCATAATCGGATATGCGGCGGCACTCTCTTCGAATTCCACGCGGTGCGCGGGCAGCAGTGTCCGTCCCTCGGTAATGCTTTGAATAGTTGCAAAGCGGCAGGAAGAAACGGCGTAGCCAGCCAAAGACTCTGCTCCGAGAAACATGGCCTTTTGCTCCAGGTCGGTATTCCAGGGGTAAGTACCCAACGCGACATATTCACGCAGACTCTTGACCTTCCCATCATTAGATGGCGGCATACAACGCACAATCGTCAGGAGAAGACCATTGTGCTCAGGATCAAGATGGATTAATGCCTGCTGTAAAATCTGGCTGCAAATCACCCAGCAGCGTAGAATATCAGTTGTTGAGGTATTTGTCGCCAGCAAACGCGTATAAAAGGATGAGGAAATAGTTTGCGTATTGTCCTCGACCGGCGCCAGGGGGAAATCTTTAAATTCTTCAGCGATTAAATCAGCAAACAACTTCCGTTGTTGCAGGGGAAAAATCGAGAGTAAATGGCGTAGATTTTGGGTACGAGGAATTGATTCTCTACTTACCCAGCGTGTTAAGGTTATCGGGCGAACACCAAGTTCATCAGCTATACGCTGCCTCTCTTGTGGGTCATGGATAATTCTACCCAGTAAGCTTCGCCAACTTCGAGGTTCTTGCATTTCTCTTCCTCTATAACCAACTGGCTTCTACATTTCACTTGCTTTTTATCATACCAGTTAACCTTTATTACGTCAATGTACTTAAATTTAACTATACATGTTTTGCAGTGAAAATTATTAAACTGCACAATATTTATTTGCTGCGTGCTAACTATCTTTTTAAAAAGTGATC
>DASSXK010000427.1:0-9795 GCA_035703945.1 Ktedonobacteraceae bacterium
ATCAGCATTCAGGCCTGCCGGCTCCCTTGCCTAAGCATAGCCGGGCAGCGGCCGCCCAAAATTTGGGAGCGAGCCGACAAAAGCCAGTGAATGGGGTCTTTTATGAAGCAGCACACAACTCTGTTCACCCCAAAGGCTGGCGTACAAAACGTCATATAAAACGCAGAAATCTACGTAGGAATACGCTTCAATATGAGGCAGTCGAGCGTATCGGAACACAATGGAGTATGTTACCGATGGCGTTTGGCACAATGGCAGTGATGATCGTCCTGGCAAGCGTGTTTGTTGGCGTTACAGCGATGGTACAGGCCACTCAACAGCGTTACCAACAAAAGGTAACGACCCTGCAAGATGTTCTGCCTAAAGACAATCTGAAGATGTATGATGCCCATGGCACTGAAATCTATCAGATGATCAATGATGGGATTCAAACCACAGTTCCGCTATCACACATCTCTAAAAATCTGATCAATGCGGAAATCTCGATTGAAGACCAATATTTCTGGAGCAATCCTGGTTATGATATTACCGGCGTGATCCGCGCGGCCCTCGCAAACCTGAGCAGCGGCCATATTGTCTCTGGTGGTAGCACAATCACACAGCAGCTTATTAAAAACACGATTGTGGGCAACCAGGACACAGCTATTCGTAAGCTCCAGGAAATCATTCTGGCCCCAGATATTAGCAGGTACTACACAAAGCAGCAAATTATGGCCATGTACCTGAATACCATCTACTATGGGCAACAGGCCTATGGAGCCGAAACGGCGGCTTTTACCTATTTCAATCTTCAACCGAAGGGCGATAAGACGGCCGCAGATCAATTAGATATTGCGCAGGCTGCGATGCTGGCGGGTATTCCTAGCTCCCCGATCGGTCGCAATCCAATTCTGCACCCAAAAGCGGCCCAGGCACGTATCGCCGAGGTTCTTCGCCAGATGCATGTGCAGGGATACATTACCTCTGCGCAACAGCGAGACGCGCTGCTTGAGGCAGCAAGTCCAAATTTCATCCATCCGGGAGTAATAAAAACAGTCAACCTGGCAACGCATTTCGCCAATTATGCCTTAAACGAGGTCGCAAAAACAATGCATATCAAAGTCGCTGACCTCGCGCGTTCCGGGATGTCCATCAAAACAACCCTGGATCTACCGCTCCAGAACAAAGTTTTAAAGGATGCTCAGCAGCATATTTCCGCGCTGGCAGCGGCCCACAATATGTCCAATGCGGCCGTGGTGGTGATTGATTACCATACGGGTGCGATTAAGACGATTGTTGGAAATATCGATCCAAACAATCCTCAAGATGGGGCATTTGACGTTGCAACCGAGGGATATCGCCAACCGGGATCATCCTTCAAGCCATTCATCTATGCGACCCTTTTTGGCCAGGGAGTCAGTCCTGGCGCACCGGTGCTTGATGAAAGTCTAAGTGTTCCGATGTGTTGCGGGCTCCCATCGTATCAGCCAAAAAACTATGACCTGAGATACCACGGACTCGTAACATTTCGCTACGCTCTGCAAAACTCCTTGAATATTCCAGCCGTCAAAGCCTTGATGCAGACAGGCGTTGATCCCGCACTTCACACGGCGCAGGTAATGGGCATTAACAGTTATCAGGGGACCCCCAACTATACAATGGTGCTGGGAACCTTGAGCGTGCATCTGCTGGACGAGACTTCGGCCTATGGAACATTTGCCAATGGCGGCGTACGCATTCCACCACACGCCGTTGACACAATTACCGATGACCAGGGGCATGTCATCTATACCGCTAATACACAGGGCAAGCGAGTTATAAGCAAGCAAGAGGCATTTATAACAACCAATGTCTTGAGTGATAATAGCTCGCGTACCTTCGAGTTTGGAGCTTGCAGCCCTCTGCTCCTTTACACCACAACGGAGTCAGATTGTCTGAGTGGGAATCCTGGCAACGTTCGCCCGGCCGCAGCCAAAACCGGAACCTCCAACGATTTCCGAGATAACTGGACGGTCGGCTATACCAGCGATTATGTCGTTGGTGTCTGGGCAGGCAACAATGACAACAGCCCGATGGTAAACGTCTCGGGTATCGACGGTGCCGCGCCGATCTGGCACGACACCATGGAGATGTTCGAGCAGGGCAAACCAATTAAAGGTTTCAGCCAGCCTTCAGGAGTTGTCAAACGGACGGTCAGCTATTCCGGCCTGACTTCAACTGACTGGTACCTGGGACATTAGAGCAGGCATCGAAAAAGGACCGAATCCTGGAGAGCAGGATCGGTCCTTTTTTAATTCTTGCGAGGTCTGTAAGCTAGGAGACGCGAACCCCCAGGCGCTCCAGGAGGTGGCGGCTTAGCTCTGCGCGATGTTTGCGTGGCATGCGGCCAGGATGACTATGCGAATCGGAGCCCGTGCTTTGCAGCAATCCATGCTCTTTCACATATCCCAGATACATTTCAACGACCTCAGGAGTATGATAGGGATGATAGACCTCAATACCATCCAGCGGCATATCAGCTCGAAGCCGGTTCAGCATATCGAGATCATAGAAAGTGAAGCTCTGTTCGCGTCGACCGGGGTGAGCGATCAAGCTAACACCGTTGCTACGATGGGTGGCATCAACGACCTCCGCCATATCGGCCAGAATCGAGACAAAACCATGGTCAGTGATCAGCTTCAAACCAACGTTCCGATTCTCAACATAGCCATGTTCCAGGAGCAGCGTAATATTATCGGCCGGGCGGCGTAATTTTCCCTGATTACTCGCCAGCACTTCTTCCTGGCGAGGGAACTGATATCCATTATGTAGCAGGCGATCATAGATCTGATAGGTATTTTCAAGCTGCAAACGGGTGGTCCGCTCCGTAACTTCAACCAGGTAGTTATTGGCAGGATCGAAGCCAAAGCACAATACATGTGCCAGATGACCTTTCCAATTCGTACTCATTTCCACGCCGGGCAGGACCGGAAGTCCTTTCTGGGCAGCCAACTGTTGAATTTCAGCCACTTTATCAACGCGATCATGATCTGTCACGGCCACGAGATCAAAGCCTTCATTTGCCAGGTATTCAATCAATTGCTCAGCCGGCCAGCGGCCATCACTATACGTAGTATGCATATGGAGATCAACAGCCGCATCGGGGGCCAGGGTCAAATTTGCCAGTATCGGATTCGTGTTTTGAGGCACCAAACTAAACTCCTTTATGTCGTGTCTTAAGCTCAAGAGACAAGCTAACAGTAAAATCGTATCACATTGGAAACAACACACAAAATTATTTCGCAACCCTTGTCTTGTTAGACTGAATTGCGAGGAAACCATAAAAAAACCTGCCTGCCGATAAAGGGTCATCAGCAGGCAGGTTCATAGATTGCAGAAATTGGTGTAGAAAACGGTAAGATTACCATCGGAAGCAATACCCAACACCACGGACGGTCTGAATCAAGCGAGGATTAGCAGGATCTTCCTCCAGCTTCTCACGTAACCACCGCACGTGCACATCGACGGTCCGTGTATCGCCCGCATAATCGTAGCCCCAAACATTATGTAAAAGCTGATCACGCGTCAAAACAGTGCCTCGATTACGTACCAGGTACGTAAGAAGGTCAAACTGCTTGGGCTGAAGCTCTAAATCATTCCCTCTACAATTGACGCGCCTGCCGGCGAGGTCGATCCTGATCGGGCCGGCCACCAGTTCACGCTGGGGTCTGATAACATCGCGGTTATCATCTTGAAGGCCACTCTCATTCACGGGCTGGTAATCTGCCCGCCGGAGCAATGCTCGTACACGAGCCAGCAATTCACGGCGGCCAAAAGGCTTGGTGACGTAATCATCCGCTCCGACCTCCAGCCCAACCACCTTATCAATCTCATCGCCACGGGCGGTAAGCATCATGATGGGTGTGGTTGAAGTGCTCGTCTCCTTACGGAGCTGCCTGCAAACCTCTAGACCATCGACTTCCGGTAACATTACGTCCAGAATAATCACATCGGGATTTTCGCGCTTCGCAGCTTCCAGAGCACTCGCGCCATCCGCAGCAATAATAACTTGATAGCCTGCCTGCTCCAGATTATAGGCAATTGTCTCTACCAAAACTGCTTCATCATCCACAACCAGAATTTTTCGCCCCACTGATGACCTCCAGCAGTGGCTTAGCCAAAGCGTCCACTGATATATTCTTCGATTTCCTTGTTTGTTGGATATTCAAAAAGATTACAAGACACTTTGCAACGGCGCTCTCGCGTCTCCTGAACGCTTCGTAAGCAGGCAATTCTCAAAGCGCCCCAGATGGAGCGGTGCTGGCAATTTTTCAGCAAGCTTCTCAAGCGCGTTCAGTCAGCGAAGTTCATGGCCAGCTATTGAAAAACACTTCGCAACGGCGCTCGCGCGCCTACTGAACGCTTTGCAAGTAAGCCGCGCTGGAGCGCTTCACCGTTGATCGTTTCTGGCACGGTTCGTCCTGACTTCTCAAGCGCGTTCGGTCAGCGAAGTGAATGGACTGCTCTATGCTCAAAGGATTAGAAAGGCAAACAAACGTTTTCTTCACATATTGAGAACGTTCACTTGTTACTTTATACCAGCGGATACTCTTTATGTAAAGGGATAGAGGCGTCAACAATCAAACGATCAGCCAGCACAATCAGGCGAATATAGCGCCCAGCCAATGCTTTGCTAATAAAGTACGGGCGCCCTTCATAAGAGATATGACCGCTGCGAGCTACTTTACGAGAGAAGATGCTTGCCCCTTCAGGCAGGATGCTATTTCCACTGGTGAGAGTATCTATCGAGATTTCCATAAAAACAGCCTATCCTCGCTTTTTGAACTGCCAGTTGCCGACTCCAACCATCGGCGCGCCGGGCCTCCGTGTAACCATTGCCAGTGACAGTGAACAGCTATGCCACTGCACTACATAAACTTTCTGATCACGAGCACTTTAGTTGATAATAAGCAAGAGTAGAATCTATCGCGAACGGCCTAACCAAACCGACCACTGACATAATCCTCTGTCTCTTTCTGCCTGGGGCGTTCAAAGATATCAACGGTAGGACCATATTCGATCAACCGGCCTTTGAATTCTTCGCGCGAAAGGAAGAAGCCTGTATATTGTGCGACACGCCCTGCCTGTTGCATGTTGTGCGTTACAATCACGATGGTGTAATCCTTGCTGAGTGCTGTGATCAGCTCCTCAATTTTCAAGGTTGCAATTGGATCAAGAGCCGAAGCGGGTTCGTCCATCAACAAGACATCTGGTTTAACGGCCAGGGCACGCGCGATACACAAGCGCTGTTGCTGACCACCAGAAAGGCCCAGAGCCGATGAATGTAAGCGATCCTTCACCTCATCCCAGAGCGCGGCCCCATGCAGGCTCTGCTCGACAATCTCATTGAGCTGCTTGCCTGCTTTACGCTGGATACGCAGGCCATACGCAATATTTTCAAAGATCGATTTGGGAAAAGGATTGGGGCGTTGGAAAACCATACCAATCCGCTGACGCAGAAGTACGACATCCAGCTTTTTATCATAGATGTTATCGTCGTTAAACATGGCCTCGCCCTCGGTACGAGTCCCAGGGATCAGGTCATTCATGCGGTTGAGCGTACGCAAGAAGGTTGACTTACCGCAGCCCGAGGGTCCAATCAGTGCTGTGACCTGCCGTTCGCGGATCGGAATTGACACATCAGTGAGTGCCTGTTTTGAACCATAAAAGAAATTCAAATGCTCGACATTAATCTTTATCGGTGCATCAGGCTTAATATTTTTCCCAGGGTCGGTTTTACCAGTATGTTCTGAGATTGGTGCAACCTGATCCTGATCGACAGGTATGCCCTGATTTACACTCTGGAAACCTGTGGGCGGTATTCCGAGTTGCTGCTGTTGTGATCTATTTGTGCCGGTCTCCATTGGACCTCCTCTATTGACACTACATAAGAAAGAAAGCTTATTTACTTAATATATCAATTATCCCACTTGATCACCTGGAAGACAAACTATACCTGACATATTTGCTGGCTGCTACGCAAGCTGATATTCTTTGTGTAGCGGTATCGATGCATCAACTATGAGACGGTCCGCCAGCACAACCAGGCGGATATAGCGACCCGCCAGGACTTTACTGATGAAATACGGGCGGCCCTCATAGGAAATATGCCCACTACGTGCAACCTTGCGTGAGAATATATTCGCGCCTTCAGGGAAGAAAGGACTTCCACCATCTCCTGGTTTACGCTGCGACTCCTGGGCATCTGCTGAAGCATTCATGTCATCTACCTCAATTCTAACGGCTAAGCTATACCACTACACGTGGCAGCGATCCAGACCGCTACTATGCAGCGGTCAAGCGGCGCTCTAAAAGACGACCAAGACCACGTGCCCCCAGATTAAGAACCAGCAGGAACAGGATAAGGATCGCCGCGATACCTGCGGCAAGGACTGTTTCCTGATTAAACGTTAGCCCTGTACTTCCCGCGCCTGGGCCTTTGAGATAGTACAGACGAGTGGTCAGGGTATCGCTGGCAATCAATGGGTTAAGCGTAAAAACATTGCCCGGGTTGAAGAGGCCCATTGTGAAGAGCAAGGCGGCTGCCTCGCCAATAATTTTACCAGCGGTCAGAATAAGCCCGGTAACAAGGCCAGGCATGGCCGAAGGCAGAACAACAGTACGAATCATGCGCCACTTGGTTGCTCCTAATGCCAAACTTCCCTCACGCAATTCATGCGGTACAGATTCTAGAGAGGCTTCAAATAGGCGCAAGGCCTGGGGAAAATTCAAACAAAGCAGCGTAAGCGCCCCTGCCAGGCGGCTGATACTAAAACCAAAGTAGACCGCAAAGACGGCAAAACCGAAGAGGCCGAGTACGATTGAAGGTACGCCAGCCAATGTCTCGGCGGCGAAATGAATAATCGTTACCAGGGGTCCCCGGCGGGCATATTCGATCAGAAAGATTGCCGCAGCCAATGAGATTGGGAACAGAAAGATTTCTGTCAGGATTAGAATATAGAATGTGTTAAACAGCTCGGGTGCAATACCATCCTGGCCGGTACCATAAAAGTTTGCACTAAAGAGAGCGGGAGCACCCTGTATAATCAAGTAAATTATGATAGAGATAAAGAGGAGTGAGACAATAGCCGTAATCACCCATAGGACACCAAGGGCAATTCTGTTGTCCATATGCAGACGCCGCATCACTGCTATCCGCTGCCGAGCGCGCTCTTCATCTGCTTGTGGAGCCTCCACCTGAACACTCTGTTGCATACTCATCGATAGACACTCCTACTCGTTATATAGCGGCTGATGCAGATACAGATAAAAGATATAATCAACAGGAGGAAAGCCAGCGTCCAGTAGGCTGCACGGGCGGTCCCCAACGTCTCACCAAAGTCTTGAGCAATCTGTTGAGTGATATTTACATTGGGACCAAAGAGAGACTGCCACGCAAAGATTTTGCTGGGGGCCTGCGACCCACCAAGTACCAGTGCAACTGCCAGCGTTTCGCCAATTGCTCGTGCCATACCCAGGACAACAGCGGTGCCAAGACCTGGAGCCGCAGCAGGAATGACGGCATTCTTCATCGTTTGCCAGGTAGTTGAACCGAGAGCCAGACTGGCCTCACGTACACTCGTTGGCACAGCTCTCAAGGCATCAATTGAGACACTGATGACGGTGGGCAAAATCATGACAACCAGGACGATCGTTGCCGCGCCCCAGCCAAAACCGCCAACGGCCGAGTTACCAGTGAGAGGAGCTGATACTTTCTGTAAGAAAGGAACCAGTATTATAAGACCAAGTACCCCAACGACGACGGAAGGTATACCAGTGAAGATCTCTATCAATGGTTGCAGAATGCGGGTAAGCCAGCGAGGAGCGGCCTCGGTAAATAGCAAGGCCAGACCGATGGCAAGCGGAGCGGCAATGATGACCGCGAGAAGGGTGATAACAACCGAGCCAATAATCAAGCCCCTGGCTCCAAAACTGGGATTACTGTTGCCACTGGGGTCGCCTGCACCAGTTGGGTCCCAGAAGTTACCAAAAAAGAACGCCTGAGGCGATGTGGCAGAGAAGACGGTAAACGCCTGTGAGCCTATCACATAGAAGACGCCCACCATAATCAACACGATAAGGACGGCGCAAACGATAAATACGATGCGAGCCACCTGATCGGATACGCGTGCCCTTTGCATTGCTTGCTTCTCCTTCCTAAACTACAAATACTTCCCTGATTACAAACATGTTGCTGAAAATCCGTGTGCCTCGCCCTGGCATCAAATGATACCAGGACGAGCATTGTAGAAAGCGTCTAACTAACCAGGAAGACTTAGGCCTTTGGCTGGTGAGCCTGGACAGAGTCTGCAGACATATCCAGGAGAGCAATGTAAGACTTGGCAGCGGCTTCCTTCTTACCATCAGCACTCTGCATGTAGTCGATCAGAGCCTGCTCAATTGGGGTGGCCGCACCCTTGGTGTACATGTGCTCGATGTTCCAGAACTTGTAGGTGTTGCTCTTGACCATGTCAGCCGTTGGGGCATTACCATCAATAGAGACGGTGGTCAGACCAGCACTGGTGATGGGTCCCAGAGCAGCGTAGCCAATAGCACCAGCAGTAGACTTGATATTCTGGACGACTGTACCAGTGCTGTCGCTTGTCAGATTCGAAGGACCACTGGCAGTCTCTGGTCCACCAAGGATGTACTGCTGGAAGGTGGCGCGTGTACCGGAACTGGCTGGGCGGCTAACTACGACGATAGGCAGGTCGTTACCACCAACCTCTTTCCAGTTTTTGATGCTGCCGCTGTAGATACCCTTGATCTGGGCGGTTGTCAGGTTCTTAACTCCGGTAATATTGCTGTTGATAGCCAGAGCGAAGATAACAACTGCAACCTGATGGTCAACCAGATCGGCCTGAGTAGCGGTATGGAAAACATCGGAGTTACCAATCTGAACGGCACCAGACTCGACCTGGCTCAGGCCTGTCTTGCTGCCACCAAGGTTAACGGTGATGTTTGCGCCGCTGCACTTAGCCTGGTAGTCTTTTGCAACTGCCTGAACCAATGGGGCCAGGGCAGTCGAGCCACTTGCCACAAGAGAGCCCGTAACGCAGTTGTATGATCCAGGTGTTCCTGCGGTTGAAGCTGCACTAGTAGCAGCAGTCGTGGGAGTGGAACCACTACCAGTAGAGGTGTTGGGATTGCCGCCGCATGCTGCGACAAACAGGCTCAACGCCATGACCGCAAGCATCATACTAGTCATGCGCCATTGTTTTGACATAAGTCCTCCTCGGGACATAGCAGCCAAGTCGACTGCTTTCTCCATAAAAATTCTATTTCAAAAATTCCAACGGGAAAATGTTCCGTTGTTTTCATACTCCCCAAGGTTAACACTCCCGAATTAACTATGCTTTATGGATATGTTAACAATTGTTAAATGCCGGTAAAACTTTGCCTCTGGGATAGGTGGAAAAATTTAACATTACTCGGTTAAATTGTCCCTACAGGCTACTCGGAGCCAAAATAGTAAAAAATCTCATCTTTTATCAAGGCGTGTTTTTGGCATAAAAATAAGGTTTCATATGCTTTAAGCGATGAAACCCTCCAAAATTTTAGCCATTTCTGTGACTCCTAAAAGTAACTATCAGACGAAAAATCATCCTACCCACCGCAAATGCTACAATACAAATAATGGGCTATAACCTGCTGCTTGAACAACCGGCCCAAAACAATGAGAGAGAAGCATATTACAGAGAAAATGTTCTAGATTTTATCCCCGGAAGGATTATTCAAGATGACCCGGACGAATCTCTACCTGATACGACATGGTGA
>DASSXK010000514.1:0-3792 GCA_035703945.1 Ktedonobacteraceae bacterium
ATTTACGAAGACCGCCGGGCCGTGCTTGAACATGCCGATATGCACGCACGTGTCCTGGAGATGATGCGGGCCGAAGTCGAAAAACTGGTCAATATGTACATCCCTGGCCCCATGGTCGATGAGGAAGAGGAGCTTGAGAAGCTCTTTACGGCAATGGAAATCTGGGTTCCCGTCCCTGAAGAGTTCGTGCCTGAAAACATCCACGCCGCTCGCCGGGACGAAATGAAGCGCAAGCTCACGGACCTGGTGATCAACCATTATGAGGAGCGTGGCCAGCAATTGACGGATCTGGAGAAGCAGAATCCTGGTCTGGGTATCCCCACCCTGGGTGATATCGAACGTTCATATACCTTGCAAACAGTTGACCGCCTCTGGATGGACCATATCGACGCTCTGGATGTGATGCGAGCAGGTATCCAATTCCGCTCGATCGGTCAGCGCGATCCACTGGTAGAATACAAAAACGAAGCATTCCGGATGTTTGACAATTTGAAGGAAAACATCCAGCATTATATCGTTGACCAGTTGCTCAAGCTGATGCGCGGCGACATCACCATCACCGTCAACCGGCCTGAGCCACAACGTAAGCTGCCAGCACCCCGCCCCAGTCAGCTTAAAACCAATATGGAAGATATTGCACGCGTGAGCGGGCAGGCAAAAACGGTCGATGAGATCGAAAAACAAGCGAGCCGCTCTTCAAACGGGATTCCACGTAAGAACGCCAGACCTGTCAGTCGTGGGGGAAGCAATCGGCCTGCAACTTCAACCGGAAGTGCTCCGGCAAGCCGTCCGCTCTCCAGCAGTCCAAATCCTCAGAAGATTGGGCGTAATGACCTTTGCTACTGCGGCAGCGGCAAGAAATACAAAAAGTGCCACGGAGCTTAAGCTCCGTTTATTAGAGATCCGGCAAACCTGCCGACCGCTCATACAAGCTCAACCTGAACAACGTCGTTCGGGTTGGGCTTTTTTTTATAACGTTCTACTAACAATCATCGTCTCTTCCCATCCTCAACCAGCCTGGGAAGCGCCTTCTTACGAAAAAAGAAAAAGAGCATACGGCTTATATAACTAAAAACTTTTTGATTGTTTATTAATTTTGTTATGTATCAGTGAAACAGCAAATTGGTGTACGCTATAATTCAGTAAAATCAACCTTAATGCAGTAAAAATTCTGACTAAAACCTGCTCAGTGGCTGATTTTTTGGCTTATACTAGAGCTAACAATGGCATCATATATAACAATTTACTTATACTAAAGGTCACGACCTCTGAAGCAAATTCATAGACTCACAGAAGGATAACATGTTACTCTTTCTACAGAGGCAGGATGCAGGCGCATCCACCACATCAACCATTTTACCCAAGAAAAGCGACACAACCATCACGCGCAAAAAAGAGAGGTTATGATGAGCGATCAAGCTATTCGTGAACTTGCAACGTCCTGGGAAGAAAATTCTCGCTGGCAGGGTGTGATACGACCATACAGTGCTGAAGATGTAGACCGCCTACGCGGCTCCGTTGCCATAGAACATACACTGGCCCGACTAGGGGCCGAACGTCTCTGGGAGCTGCTCCATACAGAGGATTACGTCAATTCACTGGGCGCACTGACAGGCAACCAGGCAGTACAACAAGTGAAAGCTGGTTTGAAAGCCATTTATCTTAGTGGTTGGCAGGTAGCTGCCGATGCAAACCTCTCGGGACAGATGTATCCCGACCAGAGCCTCTATCCCGCCAATAGCGTGCCCCAGGTCGTCAAACGCATCAACCAGGCATTGCAGCGTGCGGACCAGATCCAGCATTCAGAAGGCAAAGGCGACATCCACTGGTTTGCTCCAATTGTAGCCGATGCTGAAGCCGGATTCGGTGGACCCCTCAATGTCTTCGAACTAATGAAGAGCATGATTGAGGCTGGCGCGGCTGGCGTACACTTTGAAGATCAGCTTGCTTCTGAGAAGAAGTGCGGCCACATGGGCGGAAAGGTTTTGATCCCCACTCAGTCCGCGATCCGTAACCTCGTTGCGGCCCGTTTGGCGGCTGATGTGATGGGCGTGCCAACCCTCCTCGTTGCTCGTACCGACGCCAACAGTGCTCACCTGCTCACCAGTGACATCGACCCGGTTGACCACGAGTTCCTGACCGGCGAACGCACACCTGAAGGCTTCTTCCGTATTCGCGGCGGCCTGGATTCCGCGATTGCTCGTGGCCTTTCCTACGCTCCCTATTGCGATCTGATCTGGTGTGAGACCTCCGAGCCAAGTCTGGCCGAGGCCCAGCGCTTCGCGGATGCGATTCACGAACAGTATCCCAGCAAGCTGCTGGCCTACAACTGCTCCCCATCCTTCAACTGGAAACGCAAGCTGGATGAAAAGACGATTGCCACCTTCCAGCAGCAGATTGCAGCAATGGGCTACAAATTCCAGTTTGTCACCCTCGCCGGTTTCCATGCCCTCAACTACAGCATGTTCAACCTGGCCCGTGGTTATTCCAAACGTGGCATGGCAGCCTACTCTGAAATGCAACAGGCCGAGTTCGCCAGCGAAGACGATGGGTATACCGCGACCCGCCACCAGCGCGAAGTTGGCACCGGCTACTTCGACGAAGTTGCCCAGGTCATCTCCAGCGGAGCCTCTTCCACCACCGCTCTGGCAGGCTCAACCGAAGAAGAACAATTCGTCTAGTCCCTTCACCGGTCCAGTCCGGGCGACCAATCACGCCCGGACAATTCTAGCAGGGCACGATGTCTCTCTCGTGCCCTGCTAGAATGTTTATCACCTCTCCACACCCCTCCTGCTTCTTAATAAGCTATAATGGAGAAGGGATCTATTTCATGATATTTCAGGTTGATTCAGCTAGCAAGCTGAATAGTTTGAGAGCAGTACAAAGGAAGCGAGATTATGACAAACCAGAGCTACACACTGCCAAAGGGGATTGAAATAAAAGGCCCCATCACACCTGAGTTCGCTGAAATTTTAACGCCCGAAGCCCTGAGCTTCGTCGCAAAACTTGGACGCAGTTTTGCCGCACGCCGCAAAGAGCTGCTTGAACTCCGCGAGCGACGCCAGGCAGATTTGAATGCGGGCAAACTGCCCGATTTCTTACCTGAAACAGAACATATTCGTAGCTCGGATTGGACCGTCGCGCCTATCCCTGCGGATCTGCAAGATCGGCGCGTCGAAATTACGGGACCCGTTGACCGCAAAATGGTTATTAATGCCCTTAACTCGGGCGCCAGGGTCTTTATGGCCGACTTCGAGGATTCACACTCACCCGGCTGGCATGTCACGATCCAGGGGCAGATAAACCTGCGCGATGCCATCAATGGCACCATCACCTTTACCAATCCTGACGGCAAAGAGTATCGCTTGCAGGACAAGATCGCGACGCTGCTGGTTCGGCCGCGTGGCTGGCATCTTGTCGAGAAACATATGCTGATTGATGGCACCCCGATTTCAGGTGGCATCTTTGACTTTGGCCTGTTCTTCTTCCATAACGCAAAAAAGTTAATCAACAAAGGCTCAGGCCCCTACTTCTACCTGCCAAAAATGGAAAGTCACCTGGAGGCACGCCTCTGGAACGAGATCTTTGTGATGGCCCAGGACGAGCTTGGGATTCCCCAGGGAACGATTCGAGCAACCGTCCTGATTGAGACAATTCTGGCAGCCTTCGAGATGGACGAGATCCTCTACGAACTGCGTAATCACTCGGCAGGCCTGAACTGCGGACGCTGGGACTATATCTTCAGTGTCATCAAGAAATTTCGGGAGAACGAGGATTTTATTCTGCCCGATC
>DASSXK010000584.1:0-4931 GCA_035703945.1 Ktedonobacteraceae bacterium
AAGCCTGCTCATTTCCGCCCCCACCCAGCAGATTCAGATTCCACTCGCAGCCAAAGCGTGTCTCAATGCGAGCCTGCCCCAGATTTTCAAGCATATATGTGACTTCCAGGCGTTCCTGACCGAGCGGCAGGAACAGCGTCTTTGTTAGCTTGAGTGGAATCTGGCTCAGTGCACCGGGACGGCGGAGGTGGCCGGTACGACTCAGTATCACCGTCAATCCTTGCTCGTCTTGTTGAATGGAGGGGTGATAGGGCTGTTCAATAAAATCAGCCTGCTCTGTGGCCTGGGCTTGCATGAATGTTGTGAGGGTCGTACCAGGTTCCAAAAAGTGGTCTACAAGACTCTGGCGGCGATAGGTATCAGCGACCAGATAGCGATCCAGATTGCTCTCCTTGGTGCGAACCATCGAATGGGGCGAAATAGGTTGATTGTCCGCCTGACTTGTTTCATGGGTTCGCTGACGCTTGGCCTGCTCATAGTCGCGTAAAACCTGGTGATAGCTTTCCTCACGCCGAGTCATCACACATGTTAGATTGTGCTCGCTACGGCGCATATCCCATTCGAACAGCCCACCACCACGGCGCGGGTCAAGATAGAGATTCTGCTGGTCGCTTTCGATAAGCAACTCAGGTTCACCATCGCGGTCGAAATCTGTGAGTTCATAGCGTTGCCAGGGTTTCTCTCCCATCAGGATCTGATCAGCGGCATTCTCGGCCTTGAGCAAGTGATGATAGATAGCTGCCCGTACATGGTTCATATAGACGCCACCAAACAGGCCGTGCCAGTAGGTATCGTTGGCCTGGGACTTCCAGAGGTTGACCAATCCAGAGGCTTCGGTCGCGCCAGCACTGTAGACGGCATCGTGGATACGCAGCATCTTTTTGTGCTGGTTATTGACTTCGGGGTAGCGAACAAGAAAGTTGCGCCAGAAGCCACCACGCATAAATTGCAACAGCTCCGTGCGTTTCGTATCTTGCAGATGGTGGAGTAGCTTGCCAAATTGATAGGCTTTGTGGGATGGAAGCGACCACTCCGTCATCTCAATGTAGGACGAGGTCGGGATATAGATCCGGCCCAGCGCGGACTCCTGGCGGGCATATTCGCCCAGTGGCGTCGTGATCAGCCATTCATGGTTTTGTTCGAGCGCCTTGAAAAATTCATCAACCCAGCCGCTCTGCCCGTCATGTCCCCAGCAATAGTGGAACGTATCGGGCCAGCTTCCAAATTTTTCGCCATCGTCACCCATAGCCACCATCCGCTTACCATCCAGATTTGCCAGCGCGCGTAGGGCCTCAATAGTCTCGCCGACCGGTCGGAAAGGAACCGTATAGCGTAGCGTTTGGCTGGTGGCAAAGACCTTGAGAGGTCCGCTGTTATCCTCAGTCGTGTAGTAGCCGTAGAGATCTTTATCCTCCAGACCGACATTCTTAAAATGCACATCATCCAGGATTGTCCATTCAATACCAGCCTCCTGCAAGATATGGGGTAGACCAGGCTCCCAGACGCGCTCAGCCAGCCACATTCCGGTCGCCTGCATTCCGAAATCAGCCTGAATACGCTCGGTCAGACGGCGGACCTGGGCCAGCTTATCGGCGTCGGGGATTGAGGGGAGAATTGGTTCGTAGTAGCCTCCGCTAACAATTTCGACCTGTTTGCGCTTTACCAGGGCCTTCAGGCGTTCCAGAAACTCGGGGTGGGCTTCTTCTAACCAATCGAGCAGAGAGCCAGTATAGTGAAGGGAGAGCCGGACACCGGGATGGCGTTCCAGTGCTCCAAGGAGCGGCAAATAGGATTCGTTGTAGACCTGTTGAAAGACCCAGGGGAAGTTTCCGACAGGTTGATGGTTATGGATAAGAAATCCGAGATGGATGCTGCTTGTCCGGCCTGTTGTCATATTTTTTTCATCCCACAGTAAATAATCGTGCCTGTTAAATGATCTGGTCTTATGACTTCAATATAACCCAACCACTCAGGAGGGGTCAAGCTAAGCGAGTTGATCCAGGAGAGAGAATTCTAAAGATCGATTGCTATGCTAAGGTTTTGGGGCATTGCTTCTACTCAGGCATAACTACGAGGTTCTTATGTTGCCTGGAATTTTCCCGCTTTATAATGGGTTTTTGGGCCTTATTTATACTAAAAAAAGTGATACACCACAGTTCATATACAAACAATATTGAGATCGTATCTAAAGGATCAGAACAATTGTATAGAAAAGTTGAATCTAGCTTCTATAACGTGAAGGATGGGAAAAAAGACATGCAAAAATCCTGGAATATCTGGCAGACTGTGATTATTTGGACGATGTCTTGTGCGTTATTGCTGGCATTGATTCCGATAACCCTGATCGATTCCAGGGTGGATAATGTGCAGGCTCGTCCGCTTGATCATCACAATAGCTATAGAGATAAGGGCTATTTACCCATACGCGAGTTGCGCCCTGTGCCTCCGCTGATTGGACCCAAACATTACTACCTGGCGCTGGGTGATTCACTGGCATTCAGCTATCAACCGACAGGTGATTATAATCATGGATACGTCGAGGACTTTTACACGAACTTGCAAGATCATGGGACACATACTGTGATCAACTATGGATGCTCAGGGGAATCGACTGGAACAATGATTCAGGGTGGGTGCCCGGACGCACGATTGCGTAAGTCTGCATATCAGGGATCGCAGTTGGATGCCGCCGTAGACTTCATCCAGCAGCATCAGGGGCAGGTGAGTCCGGTGACGATCGATATGGGGATTAATGACATTGGAAGGGCCGTCAATGACCAGACATGCGCAGTAGATCGAGCGCTCTTTGAACAACGCATGGATCAAATGGACTACAACATGTCACATTTCATCCTGCCCCGCCTGGTTCAAGCATTGACAGTAAATGGCCACCGCACCGGCGACCTGCTGGTGTTGAACTATTATGAACCTTTTCAGAATCGCTGTCCGGATGTCGTTCCTTATACGCAGACGGTCAATGATCATATCTCACATGATCTAGACGTGACAACCTATCAATTTGCCACCATGATCGACATTTTTAATGCCTTTGGTGGAACATATACGCCCAATCCTCATCTGTGTAGCTATACCTGGGCCTGCCGCTATGGGGATGTCCATGCAACAGACCGGGGCTATCAGGTGATGGCCAACGCGATTGAGAGGCGTACAGGTTATTGATATGAGAAACATGTCACATCAAGGATGAGTGAAATGATCCTATACTCGCTGTAGCAATGATCGTATCGTATTCTCGAAGAAAATGCACTTTAAAAAGAGCGTAGTGTTGATGTGTTAAATTGGAAGTCAGGCTGTTTTTGGTAGATTTGCCATGAAAAATATGTTTATGCTTGAATAAAGCTCTTGCATTTTTCTCACATTCAATGTATAATTGCTGAGGATATTCAATTGTATTGCTCTATTTCTTACGTTATCTAACGGAGGCTTCTATGCTCAAGTATTTATGGGTCTTTGAGCATAAGCGTGCTTCATTGGAGTGGCAATTCCTCATTGCCTCCTATGTGTGTTTTTCCCCTTGTTGTGCGGTGTCTGATACGCACGCCTTATACCCTTTTCCCAACACGATGAGAGCCGAGGAATAGTCATATCTATGTGCAATCGCAGGTGAATTTGCCTCTTGTAGATGATGACGCCAGTGTGTTCCAGCAAGGAGGCTGCTGCACGTGTCGCCTGCACCAGTTGGTGGCAACGAACAACCGGGGAAGATATATAAGCCCGGGGTGGTAGCTTTCCTCTTAACTCAAGGAATATCAGTGCCCAAAGGTGCCAGTTCATTTTGATATTTCCTGAGCGTGACAAATAGAAGAATTGAGTTCGTTATGTGCCTGATACTGTTCTCTTCTTCTGTATGTATCATGCAATGATTGTCAACAATTCATAGAAATATGAAGTGGCTGTATCTTTGTGCCTTCTTGTTTTGCTGTCACCCGTGATTCTGCTTATTTTTCTTTCCTGGGAGGGCTTACTATGCCAAAACACAGGACCGTTTTTCGCCGACCCATGTTCTCCTTCGTGCTGGCGATCAGTTTCATCTTTGTATTTGCTCCCAATGCTTTTGCACAAGCCAATCTCCATGCTTCTTTGTTGGGGCCCAAACAGCGCTATCTGGCATTAGGAGATTCCCTGGCCTATGGCTACCAGCCTGACCTTGATTTTAGCGATGGCTACGCCGATGACTTCTATAGCAATTTGAAGTTGCATGGGACAAGTTCGTTTGCCAATATGGGTTGCCCGGCAGAGACCAGCAGCACATTTATCAATGGTGGGTGTACATTCTCGTTAATTCGTAAGTACATCTATTTTAGTGATCAGCTTGATGCGGCGGTTGACTATCTTCACTACTACGCGGGTCAGGTCAGCCCGGTGACATTGGACATTGGAGCCAATGACATTTTGCCTGACATTAATAAGAGCACCTGTGCGATCAGCCCGAATTTTCAGACTCACCTGCAAACCGTGGACAATAATTTGACAAAGGTGATTCTCCCAGCGTTGAAGAGTGCTTTAACCGTCAATGGTCGGGTGACTGGCGATTTGTTGGTCATGAATTACTATGATCCTTACCAGAATCGTTGTCCAAATACCATCCCTTACATCCAGATGGTAAATCAGCACCTCGCCGCAGATGTGAATGGATATGGTAATATAGTGGATGTATTCAGCGCCTTCGGTGGTGCTGCATCACCAAATCCCAATACTTGTAACTATACCTGGATTTGCAGCATTTTCAGTGACATCCATGCTACCGACAAGGGCTATAGCGTCATTGCAAATGCTTTTGAAGCCAGGGCCGGCTATTAAGCTACGTCTATGGGTGAGGTGATGTCTGGGATTTGAAGCGCTTAGCTATTACAAGACACTTTCCAATGGAGCTCTCGCGCCTCCTGAACGTTTTGCAACCAAGCATCGCT
>DASSXK010000598.1:0-4436 GCA_035703945.1 Ktedonobacteraceae bacterium
AGGAGTTTCAGTAAGGTGGATTTTCCGCTCCCATTCGCACCGAGTAACGCCACCTGCTCTCCACGTTTGATCTCAAGGTCAATGCCATCCAGTGCCACCTGGCGACGGTGGTATATATATCTGACCTCGTGCAGGGAAAAGAGACACTCCTCGTGTCCTTTCAGCGTGCGTTCCTCCATCAGAGGAACCTCCCGGCAGTAATCGCTGTTACTGCCAGCGCTATCGATAGTCCCAGCGAGATCCAGTCAGAGATGCGCATGTGATATGTTCTGTAGGTGCGCATGTGTCCCGTGAAACCACGTGCTGCCATCGCGGCGTAAACGTCGGTGCTCATCTTGAATGAACGGTTCACCAGCGTAATGACGGAGTGGCTGATCCAGCGCCGATGTTCACCTCCCTTCGAATGTCCGACCGTGCGACTCTTGCGCGCCTCGAACAGGCCGTTGGCGGTCTCCAGAAAGAGAAAAATGTAACGATAGGTCATCAAGAGCAGCAGGACAAAAACGTGTGGCACACCAATTGCAAGCAGGCTTTTGAGGACATCAGCCCATGAGGTGACGAGGATGAGCAAGACGGCCAGTGAAACGCAGACACCCACGCGAGCGACGAAGATGATCGCAGCCATGAGTCCAGGGAGTGATATCGTCAGGTGAAGTGGTCCAAGCGGGAGCGTAAAAAGAAATGGCCCAGGGGCCAGAAAAATTGAGGGGACAATCACGATTCCCGCAAAAAAGGGAATGCCCAGCCAGACCCGGATGAGAAAGAAGTCGAACGGCACACGGCTCGCGAAGGCCGCCGCCAGGATAAGTATGTAGAGAGGAGCCAGCACCAGCAGCGACTGCGAGAGACTGGCGGCCAATAGAAGGGCGAGGAACATCCCTAATTTAGCACGTGGGTCCCGCTTTTGTAGCCATCCTGATTGACGTGCATATTCTTCGATGAAAACGGTATGCTCGACGGAACCAGTGATCCCGGAGAGCGTATGTTCCAGCCAACTGAGTTGCTCCTTCTTCTGTTTTTGCTTCCTCCCGATGTGAGGAACAGGTTGCTTCATGCTCTCCCTCCAGAATAGTGCAACAGGTTCATTCCCTGGCATCGCGATGACACTTGTGCATACGGTAGATGCA
The DNA here is from genome assembly GCA_035703945.1 of Ktedonobacteraceae bacterium. GTDB lineage: Bacteria > Chloroflexota > Ktedonobacteria > Ktedonobacterales > Ktedonobacteraceae > DASSXK01. Next base: position 1,128 of record DASSXK010000598.1, read on the forward strand.
TGTACAATCAAGTATACTTTCTCGCATTGGCGATGGTTTTGGCTTCGCGCCGCAGACCGTCTTCTTGCACGTGCAGTGAAAGCGGGTCCCATCCCTGGGACCCGCGCTTTCCTTTCTCTCGCTTGCTGCTCAGTTGCTTCGGAAAAAGCGGGTGAATATATTTGTTCACATACTACTTAAAGACACTTCCCAACGGCGCTCTCGCGCCTACTGAACGCTTAGCAAGCAAGCAACTCTCAAAGCATCCCAGATGGAGCGGTGCTGGTAACAATGCTACTGGCTTCTTGAGCGCATTCAGTCAGCGAAGTGAATGGCTTCCCATTACCCGGACTTTTCAGAAGCGACCGGGGGAACCGCTCTTGAGCGTCTCCGGCTGATCAGCCAGCCAATCCCCAGCGTCACCCCTCCGATGAGCAAAATTCCTATGATCCCGCTGATCTCAAGACCAAGGGCGATGTGCCAGAGAGGAGCACTGGTGGCTTGAAAAAACGGGAGCAACGGGACATTGTAGTTACTGAATGGAGCGCTGAAGAAACCGGAGAGTTGTTGGAAACCCTGCGGTACATATCCGAAGGCAGCTTTAATGTCTGAAGGTCCTCCCTCATAAACAAAGCCTGGCGAGATGAGGCCGAGAGGCAGTAGGATGGCGAGAGCCATCAGGATTACCCCGGCTTTGCGCCTGGCCCTCGGTAACGCAAACCAGGTGAGGGGGATGAGAATAATGGCAATCACCGCGACTATCAGCAGCATGGTCCCAATATCAGCCCAGTTGACCTGCGACCAATCCGCGCCAAAAAGGTGTCCGACGTTCCATCCTCCTGTGATCAACCCGATGAGAAAGAGCACCACGAGGGCAAGAGGGATGATCAGCGCGAGTAGACGCCAGAGGGGAATCCTCTGCGCCTCCCTTCCCTCGGGCGCGTCCGCGCCGGAGACGATACTACGTAGCGTAGGAGCAGTGAGCACCTCAGGCAGGCTCCGCTGGAAATAGCTCAATCCAAATGCGGTAATGAGTGCCTCAACTATCGAGGTTGCAAAGATCGCGGAAAGGAGCATCGCGGGAATGGAGATGCTGAGTGGGTAGGGACTATAGAGTGGCTTCCCATTTTGACTGAAGAGAAGCGGCTGAAGGCCGATCTCAATTCCGATCGCCAGCGCTGCCGCTGTCAGACCCACATATGCTCCGATAGCGGCGGCCCAGACGCGGCGGATAGAGAGGATCGGGGATTTTGCCGCAATCAGTCGGTAGGTAAAGTAACCGGCGTAGGGCAGGATGATTGCCAGGTTCAAGCAGTTCGTGAAGATCGTGAGAATTCCACCGTCGCCAAAGAAGAGGGCTTGAATAATCAAGGCGGTGCTCAGTGCCAGGACGGCGGCTTCGGGACCAAGCACAACGGCGATGAGCGTCCCCCCGACCGCGTGGGCACCAGTTCCACCAGGAACAGGGACGGTGAAGAGCATGATGGTAAAGCACATTGCGGCGAAGAGCGCGAGCAAAGGGATGGTACGCTGATTGAGGACGGCACGCACTTTGGTGACGGTTCTGGCCCAAACGGGGACGGTGACAACTCCTGAGCCGAGCGAAAAGATGGGACTGAGATAGCCATCAGGAATATGCACGGTTCACCTCCACTGAAATGGTAGAAATGCGCTTGTCACCACGGTGATGACGTGAGCGAAGATCTGGCTCAAAACATCCTGCATCTGTACTCATACATGCCTTTGAACGAAGCGAATGTTGCTATAAACAGCATAGGATAGGAAGCAAAGAAAGTCTATTGGGAGAAGTCCCTAACAAAACGCGCTATTTTCAATTTCTACAGCTTTTGTTCTCTCTTCCGGCAGCAAGAGATGTTGTTGGCAGTTGCTTTCCAGAGAAGGGCGAATGGAGAAGTTTTTCTTGTGAACTGGGAAGCGCCTGACGTGATTCACCTCGCGCGCCAGCGGTCAGCGCGACCATCTATATCTGCTCCCGGTGCAGGATCAGGAGATGTGCAAGCCGGGTACAAGCAGAGACAACAGATGATCAAGGATGGCAAATAGATTCATGATGTGTTACAACCCCGTAATTCTACCTATCGAACACCTGAGAAAAAAGCAGACCTGATCCCTCGAAAGCTAGAGATACCTCCTCATCTAGAGCCGACGAGCTTAGATTTATACTTCTCCTGAGAAATCTTGTGATACAACTTCCCTGTGAGAAAACCAGATAAATCTTCTGATTTTTTCTGTTCCCGGGGTCAGGCAACGCGAAGGAAAGGATATCGTATTTTTATGCTTTTTTCACGGAAAGTACTCCAAAGAATTTTAGGCTTGTTATGGCTCATTGATGGATTTTTACAGTTTCAGCCGCAAATGTTTACTATGAATATGGTCAATGGGATCATGAAGCCAATGCTACTGGGTCAGCCCGGACTGATCGAACCCAGCCTCCAGTTTATTGTGACTCAGACAACCCTTCACCTGATCGCGGTGAATCTGCTGATTGGCATTGTGCAGGTGTTGCTTGGCATCGGTTTCCTGGTGCTTCCTGATCGTTGGATCAAACCGGTCGTGATCGTTTCTATTGTGTGGGCGCTTATCGTCTGGTATGGAGGAGAGGGCATGAGTATGCTGCTCACCGGCCAGGCAAGCATCCTCACTGGTGCGCCAGGGGCGGTGTTGCTCTATCCACTCTTGGGCCTGGCCATCTATCCACGATCCTCTAAGCAAGCAGAACCTGGGGAGGATCGTGACGAGGGCTTCCTTCCGCGACATGTCCTGCGTTGGGTTCTGGCAGGCTTCTGGATTTTCGCGGCCCTGCTTCAATTGCAGCCCATCTGGTGGAAGCAAGGGCAAATCTCTCAGGCGATTGGCGGATTAGTCGGCCAGGGCGGATTGAATACGGTGCTGGTGGACCCTGTCCTTCAGCAGATATCCAATGCGACGGCCAACAGTGAAGTGGTGCTCAATAGTGTGCTGATTCTGGTGTTCCTGGGGCTTGGGATCGCGCTGGCTGTGGTCAAAGATGAGCAGGTGCGGCCATTCTTGATCGCGTCGATTGTTATAAGCGTCGTATTCTGGTACCTGACAGAGGGGTTTGGCATGGTCCTGACGGGCATGGCGACTGATTTCAACTCGGGTTTGCTGATCGTTGTGATGGCTCTTGCCTGCTGGCCCAGGGCCGGCCATCTCAGTGTGGCGCGTACACGATTCACACAAGCTGTACGACAGGCGCAGGTATCATCAAGTTCGCCTCAATAGACCGCTATGCTGGGACGAATATGGGGCTGATCGTAGTCTCCATGATGTCGTCTAAAGCGTGGCGTA
>DASSXK010000734.1:0-5470 GCA_035703945.1 Ktedonobacteraceae bacterium
AAGCCAGGAAGAACGTTGCCAGAAACGATCTAACCTGAAGCTTTCCAAAGCTGGCTGCTTAGAAAGCCTTCAGTAGGCGCGAGAGCGCCGTTGGGAATTGCCTTGTAATAGCAAACCCCTTCTCATGGGGCAAAGGCGTAAGCAGGTTCCACACATATGAGAAGAAAGAAGAAATGCAGGTGGCACACAGTATTTTTGTTATAGATGGTACACAAGATATTCTAGATCTTATTCGTCTTATCCTTGAAGAAGAGGGCTACAAAGTTTATGCCAGCCTTACCCCACCGAAAAACCTGACTGATATTGAGCGTTTACAACCTGATCTGATTATTTTGGATTTCATACCAGGCAAATTTATCCAGAGATGGCAGTTTCTGCAAAGATTAAAAGAGTTTGATACAACGACTTTGATCCCAATCATTCTGTGTACTGTTGGTCTACGAGAGATTCATCAACAAGAAGACTACCTAACAAAACTGGGCGTAAAAATAATCTACAAGCCGTTTGAGATAGATGATCTCCTCGATGCTGTCCATCAGGCAATTCTTCTACGAAGCTCGTATTAGCTCAGGAGAAAACATTCTCCCCCCTTGAATAAATCTGCAACGTTCCCTATATATCCTCAGCAATTACACCTCCTCATCTTTTTCCTCCCTTGACAATACCCCCAGGGGGTATTATAAAATAGATATACCCCCAGAGGGTATAAAGCGAATTATCAGGAAGCAAAGATGGAGAAAAACATGGTTGGATACGGCGAAGACAAAAAAAAGATCCTCGCGCGCTTAAGTAGAATCGAAGGGCAGACGCGAGGCATCCAACGGATGGTCGCAGAAGATATCTATTGCGTTGACATCATGAATCAGATCAGCGGAATCAAGTCTGCGCTTGAACAGGTTTCGCTCTTGCTAATGGAAAATCACCTGCTCCACTGCGTCACCGATGCGGTTAAGGAGGGCAATGGTGAAGAAAAAATCAGCGAAGTCATGGATGTAATTAAACACTTTTCAAAATCCTGAAGAAGTAGACCAGCAACCCCGCTCAGATCGAGTGAGATAGATAGGAAAAACCACAATGTCAATTTTAACAGCGATTGGCCAATCTCTTTTGATGACAGCAGGGATGGCCTGGCAGGTTCTCTGGAGTCTCGTCTTTGGTTTCCTGATTTCGGGAATGATCCAGGCCTATGTCAGTCGGTCAGGCATGAGCCAGGCCCTGGGTCGGGCCGGGCTGAAAGAAATTTCGCTGGCGGCCGGTTTTGGAGCGGCCAGTTCTTCCTGTTCCTATGCCGCGATTGCGGCCGCGAAAAGCATGTTCAAACGAGGAGCACACCTGATACCCGCGCTGGCATTTATGTTTGCATCAACCAATCTTGTGATTGAGTTGGGCCTCGTCCTCTGGCAGTTGATGGGCTGGCAATTTGCGCTGGCCGAATGGCTGGGAGGCGTCCTGTTAATCACGATCATGAGTTTGCTGGTCAAACTCACCTATCCCAAAGCAATCATCGAAGAGGGTCGCGCCCACCAGGAAACGGAGGAAACAGCCGAGCACAACCACGGAGACGAGCTCGCGCCTGGCCGCACCCTCTGGCAGAAGATCCGTTCGCGGAAGGGTTGGATCTATGTCTCCCACTACGTTGCGATGGACTGGTCAATGATCTGGAAAGACATGGTGATCGGCTTTGTGATCGCGGGCTTCCTGGGCGTTCTGGTCCCCAATAGTTTCTGGAATGCACTCTTCATTCAAGGTGTGCCCTATCCATTACAGGTCATTGAAAACGCCATTGTTGGACCAATTGTGGCGATGCTGGCCTTTGTCTGCTCGGTCGGGAACATTCCGCTGGCGGCGGTCCTTTTCGCCGGCGGCATCACCTTTGGGGGAGCGATTGCCTTCATCTATGCCGACCTGATCGTGCTGCCAATTATTGACATCTACCGCAAATATTATGGTTGGCGGCTGGCACTCTACATCACTGGCGTCCTTTTTGCGACGATGGTGCTCACAGCCATCATCATCGACGCCGTCTTCTCTGGCCTGGATCGGCTCTTCCCGGCGGTGCATTTCATCCCAACGGCGAATCCACAGTTTGTCCAACAGGTGACAACCTTCTCGTTTGACTATACGACAGTGCTTAACATTCTGGCCTTTATAGTGATTGGCATCCTGATCTATCTCAACATCACACATCCAATGATGATGCATATGGGCCATGATATGCACGAAGGACACACAGATCACATCTCTCATGAAGAACATGGAATGGGAACAATGGAATCCACCCACGAAGAACAGTCAATGGGCAATACCACAACCTCTATCTCAGAACATGAAGTCTGAGTATAATAAGGCTCAGGTGCCGTTTCAAAAAGCCACTGCTACGCTTTAAAATGAATTCTTCCCAGTCTACCAAAATTCACCTTAATTGGCGTTTATACTCTTGACAGAGCGTAGCGATATGCTTACTATTTAAATGTAGTCAAATAGCTACGCTTAAATAGTAAGCTACCTCAGACAAATGGCCAGGGAGAAATGCACAATGCGAGCGTTATTGAAAAATCGTTCCCTGCTAATTATCGGATTAGCGGAATCGGTGAGCGGTATCGGTAACTGGATCACGATCATGGCTATCTTCGCAATCATCGTCTTCGTCGGACATGGAAGCATTGGCCAGATTAGCTTCATCTGGCTAGCGAGTCTGATACCAATGCTCTTTATAGGCCCCGTTGTAGGCTGGCTCTGTGACCACTACAACCGCAAATGGTTGATGATTATCAGCGAGCTTTCATCCGGTCTCGTAGTCGTATTCCTAATATTTACGCGTCAGCTCTGGCTTATTTATCTGCTCCTGGCCCTGCAATCTATTTGTGGAGCAGTCATGACGCCTGCCCGCCAGGCTGCCATCCCCACACTTGTTGACAAAGACAACCTGACACGAGCCAACGCGCTACTTCAGCAACTGGCTGGCATCATCAAGATCGGTGCGCCGATTCTGGCCGGGGCGCTGCTGGCATTTCTCGCTCCTCAACAGGCAATGGTGCTGGATATTATATCTTTTGTTATTTCCGCCGCGCTCTTGAGCACTCTCCCCAACTTGCTACCCCAAAAACAGGCTGAAGTAGCAATTGACCTGTTTCATGAATCAGAGCAAGCAACAACCATTCAAGCGCAACCTGCGAAAACTACGCTACTGGGGACGCTCAAAAGCTTGCCGCTGTTACGGCTACTTTTCATTGCGGCATTTTTAGCAGCCCTCGTGGTGATGAATTTTGATATCCTGGCACCTATCTTTATTCGTGACACCCTACACCAGCAAACAAGTTTTTATGGCTCTTTGATCGGACTCGTTGGTCTCGGACTCGTTCTCGGCACCCTCCTGCTAATGGTACGTAAAGGCACCAGAGATCCCTGGAACGATATTATTCTGGGGGTACTGCTGCTCTGTCTCTTCCCGGCTTCAATCGCCATCACCCTGCTAAAGATCTCGCCCGAAATCCTGCGGATCTTTCTGCTGCTCGGTTGTCTGACAGCAGGATTTGGCTTTGGGCTCCTCTCCGTACAAGCAAGCACCTTGCTACAAAAACTCTCGCCACCAGATGCAATTGGGCGTATCGGAGGGCTCTATCAGAGCAGTATGGCCGCAGCTCAGCTTATCAGTTTAGCGGTCACGCCGCTATTAGTGCCACTATTTATCTCTGTAAGTGTCTATTCCGCCCTGGCATCTGTGGCACTTGTAATCTTGACAATAGTCATTATACTGACCTTGTACCAGACACGCAAACATCCCAACCTCGCGCAGCCGCAACCGGCCGGGATTATCGGCTCGACCTCTCAATTAGCTGAAGATCAGGAAATGTAAAGAAAAATTATGAATGAGAGCCAATCAGCACAGCCGATCGATCCACTCTGGATAACCGGACAATCAATAGCCGTAGAGCTTGATCTCTTCATCTCCATACTTACCGGCGGTATCTTGATTGATCCTTTCCCCGACGACATCAAGATACTCTTCCAGGCAAATGTCACCAACTGGCGGGATCGCTGGATTGAGCTGATTGGCGAGCAAAAAACGCAGGTCTCCATTATGGAATCCTGCGCCTATCTGGCCGACGTTTTAATAGGCTCCGATTATGAACAGGTAACACTGGCAATTCGCGAACTTACGCTTGAAAAAGCCTTTGAACATCTTCAGGTCGAGGCGGCAAAAATCGGGCTGGAGGCCGATCCGAAACTGCCACTCGATCAGCGCCTGATTGACCTTGATGTCCGTCTCTTCACCAACTACTATAGCTCTATCGGCTTCGATAAAGGAGACTGGCAAAAACGCAGCGCCCGACACATCCACAATCTTTCCATCGCGATCCGCATTTTGCGCAATGGAGATCTCCACTCCCGCTTCTGGTTCTGGCTGGATCGCCTTTACTTTGAAGCCTACCGCCCCTGGCGTGAAACGCGCTCCGAGATCATGGAGCAGCAGGAAAAACGCGCCTACCTGGAGTTAAGCAGGCCCCAACAGCACAGCCTCAACCTGGATTGGTTACCAATCCAAAATCCTATCCTACGCTACCCGGAGCTCCGAGCCGCGATAGAGGCAGATAAACTTCAGGTCTGTCTCTGGATCGAGCCGTTCAATTTCCCCGATGCCTGGCTCCTGACACCAGGTCGCCTGCTCGTCACATTCTCCTCATCAAACTCACTCAATGAAAACTTCTACGCCTTTGCTGAGGATGTGGCGGAACGGGCCAAGGCTTTCTCCGATCCCACCCGCCTCCTGATTCTGCGTATCATTCGCCACTTTGGCATGATCAATACCGAGATCGCGGATTATCTACAATTGGCCCGTCCAACCGTCAGTATTCATGCCAAAATTTTGCGCGAGGCTGGCCTGATCCGCTCCACTCAGGATGGACGACAGGTTCGCCATGAGATCGCCCCCGAGGAGATCCGGCGCTTCTTCCGCGACCTTGAACGCTTCCTGGATCTCCCCGAAGAGGACTTATAAATACCAGCAGCCGTTACTGCCGCCGACGTTGCAGATTCAGATACCCCTGAACACTTACGATCGCCAGCACGGCCAACCCCAGCAAAAGTAGAATGCTCTCACTCCCTTGCAAGGCGCTAGCCTCTTTCGCGGAAACCACCAGCGTATCGGAGCGAAAAATTCCGGCATAGATATAGCTACCAATCGGTGTTAAGATAGTCACGCTCAGCGTCGGCACCCGAAAGCTCGGACTCAGCAGATTGCCCCAAAACCAGTAGCCAATAAACAAAAACTGGTAGAGCGGCGGCCAGATAAAGGCCGGACAGGCGATCGAAAACGCTCCCACAAACAGCAGGCCAGGCAAGGCCGCCAGCACAAACACCTCCACGACCTGGGGCAAAGCCTGCAAGAACTCGTGATGCGGCCGGACCCCAAACAGGATACCCAGGGCCAGGATATAGAGGAGTAGCACAGGCAGCAGCGTCGCAAAGG
>DASSXK010000018.1:0-4070 GCA_035703945.1 Ktedonobacteraceae bacterium
TCCCAGCTCATAGTGCTAAAAGTCGTATACCCCCCTAGAAAGCCCGTCGCCAGCACCAAATAGAGAGAGGGGGCCAGCAGTTTGCGCCCACTGAACGCAAAAAGCAAGCCAATCAGAAACGCCCCACTGACATTGATGAACACGGTTCCCAGCGGAAATAACCCTCCTACGCGTTCAGCAATCGCACGTCCTACAAGATAACGAACCAGCGCTCCCAGAGAGCCAGCCAGCCCAACGACAAGCAATGATTCAAATGACACACCAGAAATCATCCTTGCCACCCCGCCAGAATTTCGACGGGAGCAATTGTAATCGTCCCCTGCTGTACAATCTCATCCAGATAAGGCAAAAGTGTCTCAATCCGCTCTTCCGTCTCGATAATCTCGACACTCAGCGGCAAGTTATCCGAAATATCTGGGATGCGGTCGGTCGAAAGGTGATGCTCAGGGCCAAAGCCTTCGATCCCTCGTAAAACCGTTGCTCCTCTCGCACCATACCGTTGAGCGACCTCCAGGATAGTCTGATAGAGCGGTCTGCCCCGCCAAACCTGGGCCTCTCCAATAAAAATTCGCAGCCTTCTCGCGGGCGCAGCCATAGGCTGATGTCGTTTCATCTAGCTTCTTCTCCCTCCACCAGGGTTTGGAGTAGATCAGAGCGGCCGACCACTCCCAGCAGGTGGTTTTCTCGATCAACGACTGGTAAGACCTTTTTACCAGTCGTCATCATCAATTCTATTGTTTCCTGTACAGTTGCCATTTCGCTTATCGTTACGACGTCGAGATTCATCACATCCTTCGCGAGGCGTGGCTGGCCAGTGGGACCCCGTAAAGCACCAGTTGGCAGACGTCCGGGCTTGCCACGAGCCCAATTTATCAAGAACGCCATTAATCCCGGGCGCACCTCAGCCTGGAGACGTTGTAACACATCCACATCGCTAATAATCCCACTGACATGCTGCTGCTCATCAATCACCACAACACGTTTCCAGGGGGAAATGAGCAGCGCGTCAATGATCTCCGAGAGTGGCATATCCTCCCTAACAGGCGTGTGATCGGTTCGCATATAGACCGTGACAGGCTGCGCCTGCGCATCTATATGCGGTCCTGTCTGTTGAAGCTGTTGGGTCGCACTGCTGGACTGAGCACTCATGACAGGACTCGTCATAATGACCTGGAGCAGGTCCGAGCGCGTAAGCATTCCCAGTAGGATTCCTTGCTGGCTAACTACTGGCAAGCGACGTACACCACTTTCAAGCATTAAACGGGCCGCCTCGCGAATGGTCTGCTCCGGTCCAATTGTGCGCAACTGGGTATTCATGACATCAGTAGCACGCAGATCATTATGAGGCAAAGGCTCTACAATAGCCTGGGCATCCACCTGCTGCATTGCACGAATCATACCCCGCCTTACCGGCAAGGCATTAGCCTGAATAAGATCCGCAGTTCCAATTAACCCCAGTAGCTTCTGCTGACGATCAACCACAGGCAGGGTCCGAAAAGGGGCCCTAAGCAAAAGCGCGATGACGCTGGAAACAGGAGTTGTCTCGTCTACCGTCGTTACGGCAGTCTCCATCACCTGCCGCACCTGAAGTTTCGCCGGGAAGCCACGTAACCGTGCATGCGTATACTTAAGAACCTCCACTTCATTCAGAGTTATCAGTCCGCCATTCAACATTTCTTGAAGATGAGGCAATACGCGCTGCAAACGTTCTGGCTGATCAATAACCTGAATTACAATCGGGGCATCCGATGAAAGGTGTAGTCCTCCTTGCTCACGCAAGCGTACGCCACCTCCATAGCCAGTGATCGCTCGGGTGACGGTAGCACCTGCACATCCCTGTTCACGTAAATAGTGGATCATAGCGATGTAGAGCGAAGTTCCTTGCCATTGATCCGATTCTCCCAGATAGATAGTCAAGGCCTGCGCCTTGCCCTGGCGAAGCAATGCCATTGCCTTTTCCCCTCATTTATGGTGCTTTTGCAACTGTAATACCACGGCTTTGTGGATTCATTCTACTACAGCGCCTCCTCTCATGCCAGATAAAGTATTTACATCCTATTTCGAAAGGCTTCAGGAAGCTATGCGATAAGCATAGAAATTTCCTTTCATCAGAGATACGATCCATGTTATGGTAATATTGTCGACAAGAGTAGACCCACGAGAAAGACGGTTTTATCAATGAAGATTGCAGCCCTCTATGATATCCATGGGAACCTTCACGCCCTCAACGCAGTACTTACCGAACTGCAAGAGATACAACCAGACCTGATCATCGTTGGTGGAGATATTGTCTCAGGACCAATGCCCAGGCAGACACTTGAACGCCTCTTTCAATCTGAGATACCGGTTCGCTATATTCGTGGCAATGGAGATCGTGAAGTCGTTACGATCTCTAACAATCAGCCACTTAAGCGACGATTTTTACCCGAAGCATCAGATAAAAGTATTGAGGAGATACGCTGGATTGTAAACCAGCTAACAAGTGATCAGCGCGACTTTCTGGCAGCGTTACCCGAACAACTAACTGTACAAGTCGAAGGATTGGGAATTATTTTATTCTGCCATGCCACCGTTCGCAATGACGAGGAGATATTTACGCCACTCACGCCTGAAAAAGACCTCCAAGCCATCTTCTCCAATCTACAATCAGAAATCGTTGTTTGCGGCCATACACATATGCAGTTTGAGCGCCGTCTGAATACACTGCGGATTGTTAATGCTGGCAGCGTCGGTATGCCCTATGCCGATCAACCAGGTGCTTACTGGCTGCTGCTTGGACCAGAAGGATATGAACACAAGCGCACCGCGTACGATGAGAAGGCCGCAGCAGAGGCGATAAAGGCCAGCGAATATCCACCAGCAAAGGAGTTTGCAGAGGAAAACATCCTGACAGTTCCAACAGCAGCAGAGGCAACGGAAGTATTTGAACAAATGGCACTGAAATACCGCTTATAGGAAAAAGAACGTCATTCTTACAGATCTTGCTTCCTGGCGAAATGTAAGATACAGATAAGCAGAAGAGCATTCGGGCATCTCTTACTAAAAGTAGGGGATGCCCGAATGCTCTTCTACTGGATTCAATTGAAAGAGTCACTGAATCTCCATCTGGATGGATCTGGAAACAAACACGTTCCCCGAAATTACCATATTCATGTAATCTGATTTTTGAGACCCGGCGTATCCACTCACAGAAGCAGGGCATGTAAATAATTTTATTCAGCCTTACATAGAGAAAGGGACGTTAAAATGTCATCTATTCAGAGAACAGTTGCATTAGTTTTCGGTATCGTATTCCTTCTAATTGGTATTCTTGGGTTTATTCCAGCACTAACCCCTGATGGTGCCCTGCTGGGTCTGTTCGCGGTAAACGGAGTGCATAGCATCGTTCACCTGCTCTTCGGAATCCTGGGCATCGCGGCCGCCACAACTGGCTATTCAGTTCTGTATAATAAAATTGGTGGAGCGATCTACCTCGTACTCGCCATTGTTGGTTTCATTGCCCTGCTCGCCGTTCCTGCCCTGGCTCCCAATGGTATGCTGCTGGGTATCGTCATGATCAACACGGCTGACAACTTCCTGCATCTTGTGCTCGGTGCTGTCCTGGCCGGCGTTGGCTTTGGTGTTGCAAACACCCCCGCCACAACTGCTCAGCGCGTATAAGCATCCACAACAATTTATAAAGGTCCTTTAAAGAACCATAAACAAAACCCTCCTTCTGGCTCGATAGCTGGAAGGAGGGTTTTGTATTTCAGCCATTCACCTATCAACAAGGCACCTGACATCTATTTTAGGCCGGAGATCGCTAGCATGGTACACTTATTCCAGGGAGAATAACAGCATAGAAAGAGTTACAATCATGCGTATTCAGCAACTTACCCTTTACACGCGCCGTCTGAGCGAACAAAAAACTTTCTATCAGAGCATCCTTGGGCTACCGCTACTGGCGGAAACCTCCACTTCATTTTCGATTCAGGCTGGTACAACACGGCTCCATTTTCAGGAGACCGCGCAAGATGTGCTCTACCATCTTGCCTTTACGATTCCACGCAACCTGTTTTCTGAGGCAAAAA
>DASSXK010000077.1:0-29633 GCA_035703945.1 Ktedonobacteraceae bacterium
ATACCTTTCATTCCTCAAACCAGGCATCTTCATCTTTGTTGTGTCGCATCAGAGGTTGGTATCTGGCTGTTTTGAGTCTTGTTGGTTTTTTGCTAACATTGGCACGAATTGCGGGTTGGTTAGAGATTGCGGTGAAGCCTGATTTGTCGGGATTACTGTTGCATATCTATCTGGTGTGTGGTGTAGTGGGCTGCTTTATTCTGGCTGTCATTGCTTATAGAGATACGTCGCAGTTGCGTGCACAGCAGCAATTGCGTTTTATGTTCAGTGGTGCATTCTTAACAATCGTGCCTTTTTTGATAGTGACGACGATACCTCAGTTATTGGGTTTGTCTGGAAGTCAGGTAGTCGATTCACGGATCAGCTCTATGATCTTTATCTTACTGCCTCTGGCGTTTGGCTATGCCGTGTTTCGCTATCAGATTTTGCATTTTGATACAAAGATGTTGCGCGTGGTGGGGTGGTTTGTGGGGGTACCGGGACTGGCAGTGCTGGCCTACCTGGTGATTATGCTTGGGAATATATTCTGGGAGAGGCCAACCTTGCTTTCGGATCTCTTTGAAGCGATTGTGCTGGTATGGTTGTCTCCGATTTTCTGGCGAGTCTCGCAGTTTGCGACAAAGCGCCTGCTTTTTTATGAGCTTTTAACATATCGTGAACGTTTGCAGAATCCGGCGTATTTTGTGACCGATGTTTCTGATCGCAAAGCGGTTGCTGCTCCTTTTGTACAGGCGATTGAAGCGGTTATGGGAACTTCCCCAACATGCCTATTTTTATTTGATGAGGAAGCTGGCTATTATAGTTTATACCCGGCTCTTGATCCCGCCGATTTACAGCGCCAGCACCTTTTAGAAGGAGTGTTGCAGGCTGTCAATCCGGTTATGGATAGCATGATTGATTTTTTGTCTCTCTATGAGCCGCTGATTGAACGTATCGCTATTGCTCCGCGCCCGTTATTTTTAAGTGAAGCCTGCTTTGTGAACAATCACGATCTGCTTGAGCAGCGTTTTACCTGGAAAAAAGCCTCCTACGTAAAACCTTTTGATCCATTGCTTCTGCCTATTCGTTCTGCTGGCAAGCTAATTGGCCTGATTATTATCGGCAGTAGAAGTGAGCAGCCATTTTTTGCCGGAGTCGATTTGGAGGTGCTTGATCTTATCCAGCAGCGTTTTTCTTCACAGTTTGAGATGACGTTACTCTATGCTCAAGGGAACAGGCATGTCGATATTTTGAATGCAATGTACATTACGGGAAAAATGCCTCTGTTCCAGACAGATCAGGAAGTCGCGGCTGCCTATGCCAAGGTTGCTGCGGAGGCCGTCCTGGCTGCTGCTGAGATCTGGCTGTTTGACGAGAGAACGACGAGCTTGCGTTGCTTAATTCATGAAGGTGTGGGACCGTATTTGCCCACGAATCAGCCGGGACTACTGGAAGAAGTGAGTGCAGCCAATTGGGCGACGTTTTATTACGAGGGGCATACCGTCATTTCGCCTGTTGATGCCTTGCAGCGTGTGCCACCCTGTTTTCCCTCGGCCCCAGGATTTCCAATAGCCTGGATTCCGTTGATGCGCGTCCAGCGTCCACTGGGAGTGCTGGTTTTAACCTATCCTCGCCCTCATCTCTTTTCACATGCTGAGAGGCGTATCTTTGAGTTGTTTGCCAATCAGTGTGCTGCCGTTCTTGAAAACACCCTGATTACGCATGAACTGCGGGCGGCGTACGAGCAACAGAAAGAGCTGGATAGGCTGAAGGATCAATTTATTACGACGGCCTCGCATGAACTGCGGACCCCTCTGACTGCGATTCAGGGCTACATTGAGCTGTTGGATGAGTACAATCATCAGTTGACGCCTGAAGTGCGGGATGAATTTATCGCCAAAGTTCATCGGGGATGTGATGAATTATCCCTGATGGTGGGGAATATCATGGATACCAGTCGCATTCAGGAAGAGGTGGAGCAAATATGTATAGAGCCACTTCTTCTGCGTGAGGCTGTGGATCATACGGCCGAGATTTTAGCCCCGATGTTGCTGCATGATCATCACGATTTACAGGTGCACCTGCCTGATGAGCTTATGGTGATGGCTAACGATTTGCATCTGCGCCAGATCTTGTTGAATCTGATTGGCAATTCTCTGAAATATTCTCCGGTTGGTCAGAAGATTGAAGTGTACTGTAAGCAAGATGTCGAGACGATCACCGTTTGTGTCCGAGATTATGGTCCTGGTATTCCTCCAGAGGAACAAGCCTGGCTGTTTGAACGCTTTGTGCGGCTCGATCGTGATATGAACAGTCCGATACGTGGTGCTGGTTTGGGACTGTATATCAGTAAATTTTTGATTGAGGCCATGGGTGGTAAGATCTGGGTCGAGAGCCAGGGTATTCCTGGGAAGGGTAGTGTGTTTGCTTTTACGCTCAAACCCGCGACAGTGGCGCTGAAGAGCCAGAAGAAGCAAGAGGCTTCTCCAGAAATAGCCCAACAGCGAAAAGCCTGAACATTCTTCAAGTTAATTATTAGAATTTTCTACTATACAGTAAAAATATACCCGCCATACCTCTGTATAGCGTCACTTTTCATACTGGGAATAGTTTAAGCATGACGTTTGCTAGAGGAGATAAAATGTATGACGACTCTACGTCGAGAAACAATTAAGGTCACGCCACGTCAATTTGAGGTTCTTTCGTATCTGGCGCGTCGGGATCACTGGTCTGTTGGTGCAGTTGCGACCGAGCTTGGTGTAAGTTCCGCAGCGGCAACCAAAGCTATTGCACGCCTTGAGCGTAAAGGTCTGGTAACTCGCAGCGAGAATTTGATGGATCGCCGTTGCGTGAATGTTACTCTGACTCGTACTGGTACAGAGACGTTGCAAAATAATAGTTCTCTTGCCCGGTAATTCAAGGTTTCTCATCTCTGGATAGCTAGCTATCTGGAAGAGTATCTTTGCACTTTCTTGGTTTCTCCCCAGGTGCTTATTGGAATTTGGTTTATTCAATAACTAAAAGATATTTCATGCGAAGCTGCATGACGTAGAACTTTTTGTGCCCATAAGTCATGAAAATATGCAAAGAGTGGAATGATGCAGTAGATAACTGTAGCGAGCTCAAGCAAGAGATTTTTGCAAAGATAGGTTTGTTTTTAAACTCAGGTAAAGCTGCCTGAGTTTTTTTATTGGTTGCTTGCTCTTTTGTGAGATGCTTGTGATATAAGAATAGTGAAGCTGAAAAGGGCATGTAAAAAAGGGAGTAGGAGGTAGGGCTGGAAGAAGTCTTAGCTTTCGTTCCCAGCCTCAAAGTCGCTGTCTGTGTCTGGAAGAGTATCTGCTGCTGCATCAGGTTCTGGTTCAGTCCTGCTGGAGGCTCTCAGGTGGGGCCTGGCCGTGGGCGATCCATCTCCATTTTTGGCATCTTTCACATAGCCGCGTTCTTTGGCATACTCCCAGAGGGTCTTTTGAAGCTGGCGGCGTGCCCGTGAGATACGGCTCATTACGGTTCCAATCGGGATCTGGAGAGTTTCGGCGATCTCTTTATAGGACATCTCCTCAATATCGGCCAGAATAAGGGCGATCCGGAAATTGGGAGGCAGCTCATTTAACGCCTTGTAGACATCCTCGTCCAGATATTTGCTGAGAACCTCGTCTTCGGCCGCATTATTCAGCTCCTGTCCACTTAAATCGCGAATACGATTATAGAGATAGAACTCTTCGCCTTCAGGGAGAGAAGCCGGAGTGGGATGCGTGGCCTGTTTTCGATAGCGGTTGATTGCCGAGGTATTTAAAATGCGAAACAGCCAGGCGCGGAGGTTGGTTCCACGCTGATACGTATCGGCGAAACGAAACGCTTTTAGCATGGTTTCCTGCACCAGGTCTTCGGCTTCCTGTGGATTATTGGTGAGCCGTAAGGCGGTACGGTAAAGACTATCAAGTTGTGCGATGACTCCTGCTTCAAAATCCTCATTATTTGTATTGACAGTTTGTTGCGGCTGTTCCGACATTCACTACTCCTCTATGCAAATCTTCCTTTTCAAAGGAAAGTACCCCTTGCAGTATATCGCACTAGCATCGGGAATGAAAGCCCTGGCGATTATGTTACAATAATCAGGAACGATGACGAGCCAGATCAGGAGAAATTTGGTATGAATTGTATGGAAACTGTTGCTCGTCTTCATCTCTACATTGATCGAGAACTTAGCGTTGAAGAGGTTGCGATTGTTCAGCAACACCTGACAAGTTGTCCGAGTTGTGAATGCCGTTTTCATTTTGATCTGAAAATAACTCGGCTACTTCATGAGAAATGTGCGGTAGACAAAGCGCCTGGACACTTACGCGAAGCTGTCTTGCGTCTGGCTCATGACCCCAGCGCATATGAACTCGATCCAGAGATGAAGAAAGAATTAAGAGCCGTAATAGATGAAGATATCGACGAGCGTTAAGCCATTCACTTCGCTGACTGAACACGTCTGGGAAGCCAGCAGCATCTTTGCCAGCACCGCTCAAGTTGGGTGCTTCGAGAGTTGCTTGCCTGGAAAGCATTCAGTGGGTGCGTGAGCGCCGGTGCGAAGTGTCTTTGAATAGCAATCCATTCACCTTCCGGAGTTGCCTGGAGGCTGGGGAAGAGAGGCGAAATAGCAATTTTGAGAGGTCATGGAGTGTAGTTACAAAAGACTACCGCTCATGAAGTAAGCGTTTCCTGGCAGGAGTGCATTTTTATGAATGTTTCCTGCATTAAGGAGTGGCATACATGAATTATTAAGGAGTGGCACCGCTGGAAAACCTTTTGTGCCACTCTTCATCATCATTTGCTTTAGTCGTCGTGCCTCAAGCCGCCACTCATTATGCCTTGCTTCTTCTTTTTTAATGAATTTTACATAAAACAATATACTGCTCTATGATTTCGCCTTTGCTTACAAAATAGATCTGGGAATCGAGGCCAGTTTTCATGCTGGCTGAGGATATAGGCTTGCTTATACGCCTAGAGCTTGCAAGAGCGAAAGTTTGAGTTGTGCCAGCAGCAAGAGTTCGCCGCAGGCAAAAAGCAGTGCAAGACTGAAAAAAGGAAACAGGTCGCGATAGCGTGTAAAGGTCTCGTCACGCCGCTGGATCGCGACAATCAGGATCAGGTTAATGCTGCTCACGACGATGAGCAGGCCCATCGTGCTTAAAAGCGCGATCGGATAGAGCACGAACATATTTTGTGAGGCAACGGCAAAAAAGCTCAAGATAAGCCCCGGTAACAATAGTGCCAACATTCCCCATGAAGCGATACTGCGCTTTTCATCATAATCACGCCAGATCAACTGATTCAGCACAGGCAGGCTGAGCGAAGCGACCGCCAGTCCCGTCGCCAGTCCCGTTCCCAGGCGCAGCAGGTTGTGGGGCTGATAGAGATGAGTAATCCCCAGGTCTAGAAACAGCGAATTAAAGCCATCAACGGCCATTGCGACGGCTCCTAAAGCGAGTACCACGATTAAGGGCCAGCGCGGAAGTTTTTGCGTTCTTCCCCGACCAAGCGCGAAGAGTGTCAGCAGTGTAACCGTGAAGCCCAGATAGATGCCAGTATTGCGGGCACACAAGGGCAGTTGGATTCCCCCTGGATAGAATGAGTGCGTCGGCTGTTGGGCACAGATGCCGCTATCAAGCCAGCGCAAACGGTCCACCAGCGAGGCTCCGGGCAGGAAGACCAGCATTGCCAACACTATGAGATAGAGAATCGCTAATGTGAGGAGCAGCCAGGGAGGCGCGGCCTGCACGCGTACAACTGGTTGCTGTCTTTTGGTTAGCTTCTCTGTGTGTTCCATCTGGCAAACTCTTCTCTTCCAGCGGACTCAGGCCGTGAAAATTTGAAAATAACGGTTTAAGAACGATAGTAAATTGAAGTAGATCATAAAGCCGGTTGCGACCATTATCAGGCCAGTGGCGATCTCGACTTTTCCCAGATGTGGCTTGAGCCATTTCAGGACGCGGCTGAAGCGATCCAACCCCAGGCCCAGCAACAAGAATGGAATCCCTAGACCCAATGAGTAGGCGAGCAACAACAGCACTCCCTGCGAGAGGGTGGCGGCGTTGGCTGCCATCGTTAAAATTGACCCCAGGATCAGTCCGACACAAGGAGTCCAGCCGATCGCAAAAATAAAGCCGATACCCATCGAAGCAAGATAACTCGGCCGAGCCGGGTGAAACTCGAACCGCTTCTGCCAGTAGAGGAAGGGCAGTTTTAGAATACCAGCCAGGTGTAAACCAATGATAACCAGCGCGACGCCCCCGACCTGGCGTAGCACGAACTGGTAGGCTTTTAAAATACTTCCGAGCGTGCTTGCAGTGGCTCCCAGGGCGATAAACGCAATACTAAAACCTAGCACAAACATCGCTGAATGCAAGAACGTTGTCAGGCGGGTTGGCTGTTTTTGTTCCTCGCTCGTGGCCTGATAGATCGTCTGTCCAACTAACTGGGCCAGATAGATCGAGGCCAGGGGTAGGACACAGGGCGAAATAAAAGAGGCCAGACCGGCAACAAAAGCGATGCCAAAACTAAGCTGTGATGGATTCATATCCCAAAAATCTCCAGAAACAGGCTATTCTTCTCTGGCATAGTATAGCGTTATGCTCGGATCTCTGCAAGCGACCTCCACAGTTGGCGGCTTCTTCTGATCTACTCTGGCTCATTAAACATTGTCCACTTTTTGAGCAACTTCTGAGCAATACGGGTGCGCCGGTCAGCCCGTTGCTGTGGTACCTGGTAAAAGGCTAGTTCGCGTAGGACCGAGTAGATCAAATAATTCTGTCCATCTGATAACTGATAGAGACTTATCAGCGCAACTGCTGCCACTCCAGGATCAAGCAAGCACTGAATTAGTGCCGGAATACTTTCGTGTGCGCCATTCAAACCAAGACGTTCAATCAGCATAACGCGAATTTCATGTTCCGTTTCTTGCTGCAACTGGCGTAGCAGGGCGGCATTCATCTCCTTTGGCATTGGTTGGAGCATATTGAGAAGCGCAAGTGCACGTTTACGCAACGGCGAGAGCGAATGCCCAAGTAATTGCAGAAGGGTCCCATCCTGCTCTAGCTGTTGACTGAGAAAGCTGTATGTTGCTTGCTGATTTTGCATGCGTGCCTGCCAGAGAAGATTTCCAAAAGCATCAAGCGCGATAAATTGGATGTCTGTTCGTGGAGTGTGGAGCGCCTGTAGCAGCCAGCGGACGACGTGTGAGCGTGTCGGGGGCTTCAGGACGCCGTGTAAAACGATTAAAGCTTCCAGGGCTTCGAGATAGCCAGGCTGGTCTTTGTTTAGTAGCAGGGTACCAAGGACTGCAATCGCGTACTCCCCTCCAAAGGCAGCCAGTGTGGCGCTTGCTTGATGGCGAACCTCAGCCGAGGAGCTCCGTAGGAGTGGAATCAGACGCATTGGTAAGGCCTGGTGTTGTAGGAGCGGGCGGACCGTTTCACGTCTTGCTGCCTCCTCCAGAGCCAGAAGGGCTGCTATTTTTACCTGATTGCGTGGATCTATGAATAGTGCTCGCAGGGAAAAGAGCGTTGAGGTGCTGGCAATTGTGCCCAGGACATAGGCTGAATTGCGTGCGATCTCTCCCAGAGGATCTTGCAGGGCTTGAATGAGATAATCGCAAAGATGTTCGCGATCCTCAGTATTTAGATGGATAGGAGGATCGGTTGCCAGTAGAAAGGCAGTGGCCCGGCGGCCTTCGGCTGGTGTGGGAAGACAGAGTAGTTTTTCCAGCGTTTTGAGTCCCTCGATATTGTGGCTGCACAACAAGGTATATGCCGCGCACAAACGTATTGGGAGTGCTTCGGTCTCTTGTATCAAGATCTGGAGCTGCTCCTGGGTCCTGGATTGTAGCGTTGTTTCTTTTGAAAGTCCAGCCAGCACAAGCGTGGCGGCATAACGAACCATCTGCCAGGGAGCCTGTAAGCCCTGCTGCAATAATGGCTCTGCCTCGGCATGGAGTTCAAGTCCGATCGCTTCTAGCACGCTAGCCCAGAGGACTGGACCCGGTGCTTCTTCAAGCAGGGGAGCCTCCAGAAATGCCGTTGCAGGTATCGTCGCTTGCTTGCTTAAATGTTGTAAAAGATGCCCGACCTGCTCATATTGAGGAGGACTGAAGGGCCAGGCTGTCAGCGGAATTTCCGGGTAATTATTTAAGGTCGTGATGATTTGCGGAATCGCTGCCGGCCCATAACGTGCCAGACGTTTGGTCGCACGTACGCGCTGTGAATAGTCGGTATCGGGACCGAGGATAACTGCCAGCGCGGAAAGAATATCTTCTGGTTGGTGTTCTTGGCTCAATTCAACAACCTGCAAGAAATA
Organism: Ktedonobacteraceae bacterium; assembly: GCA_035703945.1. Taxonomy (GTDB): domain Bacteria; phylum Chloroflexota; class Ktedonobacteria; order Ktedonobacterales; family Ktedonobacteraceae; genus DASSXK01. Next base: position 8,320 of record DASSXK010000077.1, read on the forward strand.
TATGACAGGAGATGAGCTGAGAATTATACGTGCTGGTAATACTACTCTTTTTCAATCATGCGGCTCTTTTCTCGCCTTATTTCAAGCTTCACTATTTCTTATACATGCGGAAAGAGGTAGAGGAGAAACCCAACTACCTGTAGCCGCATACAAACCTTCTAGAGAGTACCATATCTGAAGACAATCGGGAATAGATCAGCGATCTATTTCCCATGATTGCGCTCTTACTGAACAGTATGAGGTGCGAATTAAGAGGTTTTAAACAGACGTTGAATTTGTAGCCAGAAACGTGAACGTGACTGGATGGAGTCGGTTGAATCCTCCGCTGGCGGATTATGAGTAGAGGTTGTCGCCTGTGAATGGTTCAGATGAATACTATTGGTTATCGCTGCCTCGTATTCATATCGTGGCCTGCTTTCGGGTACATATCCTGGTTCGCTGCGCTGTGTAAGGTCCGGCGAGGATGACTGATTGGAGAGAATGTGAAGCTGCGAACGCTCCTGGGCATTGAAATAGTAATCGTGCTGTCGTGTTTGCGGGCGTTTGGGGGTCTGGATAGCATTTTTTTCACGTATCTGCTGCTGAGATCTTCCTGACATAGATAGGGGGAAGGAAGTGGCACTCAGGTTCAGTGAACGAAGGGCCTGAGCCATGAGCTGAGCCTGGGGATAGCGATTATTGCGATCGAGGGCCAGGGCTGTCAGAATAATCTGTTCCAGCGCGGGATCGATCGTAGGATTGACCTGCCGGGGAGCAGGAAAGGCCCCTCTGATGATCGTTTGAGTAAGTTCAGGCAGGATGCGACTGATAAAGGGGCGACGTCCGCAGACCATCTCATAGAGCACAACACCCAGGGCATAAATATCGCTGCGGTTATCTAAAGGATCGCCCCACAACTGTTCTGGTGAGGCATAATAAATACTGCCAATCAGTGTTTTTGAGACTGTGATTTTTTGCAGGCCAGTTGCACGTGCCAACCCAAAATCCATTACTTTGATTTTGCCCCAGCGATCAAGCATCAGGTTTTCTGGCTTAATATCGCGATGGATAACATGGCGCTCGTGATAAGCCGAGTCGAGCGCATCTGCAATCTGCGCCGTGTACTCAACTGCCAGATAGGGGGGAATCTGATTATCTATTTGTAGCAAATTGCCTAGTGTGGGGCCATGTATGTACTCCATGACAAAATAAAGGATGCCGTTTTGCTGTCCCGCGTCATAGATTTGTACAATATTCGGATGATTGAGTCCCGCGATAATCTGGGCTTCACGGATGAAACGTGCTATATATGCAGCGTCTTTAGCCAGCGTGTGTGGTAGTACCTTGATGGCGACCTCGCGTCCGAGTGCTATCTGTGTTGCGCGGTACACCATCCCCATTGAGCCATGCCCAATCTCTTCTACCATCTGGTACCCGCCAAGGCTCTGCCCCGCCAGTTCATTCATTATCCATAAACCTCAATTGTTTGCTATTACAAGACACTTCGTAACGGCGCTCTCGCGCCTACTGAGCGCTGAGCAAGCAGGCAACATTGGAAGCTTCCCAGATCGAGCGGTGCTCGTAACCATAGTACAGGCTTCTTCAGCGCGTTCAGTCAACGAAGTGAATGGCTTGCTAATAGGCATGTAACTTCTTGCTGTTAGCGATGCCGCCAGGCTGGCATCGCTGCCACGTATTTTTCTGCAAAACGACTGAAAAATTTATTTTGATCCTATCAGGCCCTTGCTAGAGAAGCGTTCGGTATATACATTTATTGACAGATGCGAATAGTTCTGCCTGTTCTCTTTATTATCTGATAGACCAATCTGCTTGTTTTGGGTCAATTATGATATTGTTGTGCTATACTATGCGATTCCTGGCCTACGGGAAAGCCGTGAGCTGTGATGTAAATAAATAACCAGGAGCCGAAAATAGGTAGAAAACTATTAGTTTTTATAAACTGGATGTTGTAATATTTCCCCCTTTTAATTATACGTTCGTACGTATGTTTTTTATTTGTCTTCCTACAAGATTTTCACATTGTTATATAGCAATGTTAACAGAAAAATAAGGCATTTTCTATAGCTACGCCTGATTTATGAAAATATTTGCATTGATGTATTAATGTGCATGAATTGCCTTCAGTATTGGCGGCTACTGGTATCTCAAAAATGTGTATTGTGAATCATTATTCATGAATCATTGGAAGGGGTGTTACCTGTGTGCCGCCTGTCCGCGCCTCCAGTCAAGGGGCGGTCGCCCCTTGCAACCGCATTGAAGGCTTGGGGGGAAGCGCGAGCCTATGGTAAAGTCTGAGGGGAAGCGCAAGCTTGTGGTGAAGATTGGGGAGGAAGATTGATAGAGTGTTTGTGCCGCATTATAGCAATACACAATCTGCTTGAACAGAGTTGCTTCGATAGATGGTCAAATTTGGAGGGCAGATACAAAGATATCGTGATTGTCCGTTTTTGATAGAAGTCTGGGTGCTTTTTTGATAATGGCACAGTCAGGGGGTAGAAATAGGGATTGTCAATGAGAAGAGGCTGCATCTACCTGATAAAGTAGATGCAGCCTTGAGATTGAATAGGTTTCTCAGTTAAAGTAGTCCTCTTGAAAGAATCTTGTTAATCAAGGTAGTCTTTAAGGATACGGCTGGCTTGAGGATGACGAAGTTTGCGAATAGCTCGTTCTTCGATCTGGCGCACGCGTTCGCGTGTCACCTTTAGTTTCTTGCCAACTTCTTCCAGGGTATGATCATGGTCATCCACCAGACCAAAACGAAGTTCAATCACCTGTCGCTCACGAAGGGTGAGCTGGTTGAGCACTTTGCGGATCTCTTCACGCAATAAGTGTTGATCAGTGATTTCGACCGGGCCGCGCTCGCGCACATCTTCGATGATATCACCAAGCGTATTTTCTTCTTCTTCCGAAAGTGGGGCGTCCAGAGAGAAGACTTTTTCGGCCCAGATCAAAAGCTCGCTGATGCGGTCGGGTGTCATATTGAGGCGCTCGCCGATCAATTCTGGTGTAGGTTCGCGACCCAGCTCCTGATAGAGTTGACGCGTGGTACGTTTGACGCGCATCACCTCTTCCATGATATAGACAGGAAGCCGGACGGTGCGTGTGCCCTCAAGGATTGCACGGGTGATGGCCTGCTTGATCCACCAGGTTGCGTAGGTCGAGAAACGGAAGCCTTTCCGATAGTCGAACTTGGTGACGGCGCGAATAAGGCCGATATTGCCCTCTCCGATGAGGTCTTCAAGTGATAGTCCTTGACCGACATATTTTTTTGCGATACTTACAACAAGGCGGAGGTTCGCTTCAATAAGTTGATTGCGAGCATCTTTCTCGCCATTTTCAGCGTGTTCCGCCAGGTAAGATTCACGTGCGGCGGTCAGGAGTGGAATACGTGAAATCTCACGGAGGTAAAGGCGTAGGCTATCGCTTTGTGCCAGGTTACTCAGATCTGAGTCCTGGGAAGTTTCTCGTTCTAGCTCAGTCGATTTGTTTGAGTCAAACATCACATTTCGTTCCAAGTGCTTGCTCTCTCTCCCATTCGTATAATCAGGAATACAAATGCCTTCTTGTTCGAATGGAACAGAACTTGCCCGAAAGATCCTCGTGAAATCCTGTCCCGTAGCTTGTAGGTGGAATTCGCAAGTTATCGAGATTCCGTCAGATTAACTAGTGTTGCAAATTCCTGCTCGTTTGTTTGAGCGTGAGGAACGTACACCACGCCTGTTTGGATGTTCTGTTTACTTCTCTGAAGGTCAAGGGCATGTGCGGGTTCCCTTGTACATTCTCGCTTGCTGCTACCACCGCCGCCTCCGCACAGGCGTTTTGAGTTTGTATACCCTTGCTGCCCTGCATCGATTGTGCAAGGGAAAGCAAGATAGCTGGAAACGTTACCAGATTTCTCTTCTGGATGAGTCTATGCTCCGGGTGGTCGATTAGGTTTTTGGCTAAGCTGTTAGAGTTTTTAGCGATCAGCGCTGATCTTTGCCCAGGCTCGTGAGACGTCTTTTCAAAAGACACGTGATTGGCTGTGATGGCCCAATCGATATGTTTGCTCACGTTGCTGTTTGATGTGCTCATGCAACCATTTGAAAAGAGAGGAGTGCGCTATTCAGGCTGAATAATTCTGTCACGTCTGACAAACAGAGCGCTCCTTTCTTTTCAGACCGAAGTATAGCACCTGAAAAGAGGTTTCTGCAACTTTCATCGCTACGCTAACAGCCGTACTCACCCTGCATAAGCTATTTATATCTGGTCAAAAAATTTGGATGAGTCTACGGCCATTGTATCATACCTGCAAGCTATTGCAAACTTGATGATTGCCCGTTTCGCTCTTGGGGAAGGGACGAGCGGCACTGCTGGTTCACTTCCCTGAATGCATTAGTAAAGTATTCGGCAATTTTAACCCCTACAAGAGGGATTCAAGTTGTTATTCTTTCTAACGTTCCCTTTCTGGAAGTTTATTCCGCGAAAAGAACAGACGTTACCTATTTCAGCTAGTAAAAATAAGTAGATCTGTCTACGCCCTCGTTTTTCTGTACATCTCTACTATTGATCTGTTACAATAATTTCTACAAATGAGAACGTAGGAATTGCAGGTAAGAATCTTTTCAGAAGGGTTGGTTTTTGAATGGACTTGCCATCGCCTCTGGAGCCAGGAACCTCGCTTGGCGGACACTATATCGTTGGGAGTCTGATCAACAGAGGGGGATATGGGGCTGTTTACCGGGGAACCGATATGAGCGAGGGTCAGCGGACCTGTGCGATTAAAGAGACATACGATGTTACTCCAGCTTCCCGTCGCCAATCGTTGATGGAGGCTGCCATCCTCTTTACTGTCAGAAATAAGCATTTACCAGAAGTATATGATGCTTTTGAACTAAATGGCCGCTTTTATCTGGTAATGCAGTTAATTGAGGGGCAAAATTTCTTACAGCTTGCACGGGCGAGGAAACGACCTTTTGAAGAGCAGGAAGTTATTCAATGGATGACACCGATCATCCGTGTGTTGCAGGAGTTACATTCACGCACTCCCCCCGTCATTCACCGGGATATCAAACCTGGCAATATTATCCTGACACCTGAAGGTGTTGCCGTACTGGTGGATTTTGGGATTACGAAACTCCTTGATCCGGGTACCAATACGCAGACGATTGCCCGCGCCGCTTCGGAGGGGTTTAGTCCCCTGGAGCAGTATGTTGGTCAGACAAACGTGCGCTCCGATCTCTACGCCCTGGCCGCGACGATGTATTTCTTGTTGACGTTGCGTACGCCCCCGGCTGCGATTGAACGGAGCTTTCATGATGAGTTGATCCCTCCGCGCGACCTGAACTTGACGATCTCGCCGCGACTTGAGCGTATTCTGCTGAAAGCGATGGCGGTAAAACCTGATGATCGCTACCCAGATCTCCGTGCTTTTCTGGATGATTTGCTAGGACATACGCAGTCCGATCCATTTCATTCGCAAGGACTTCCCAGCAGGAATGCCTCAGCCTTAGTTCTTCCCTCAGATGCTCCAGATAGCTCTCTGACAGGGGGGGCACCTGCTCGGCCTACAAGCCATGCCTCATCAGGGCGGCACACCCCAATTCGCTCAGCGAATTCGGGATCTCAACAACAGCAGGCGCACTCGTATTATCCATCGTTGCCTGCTTCTTCAAGTCCAAATATTCCAGCGCCTGCTACTCCCTATACACAACCTTCATACAATCCTGGCAATCGTTCTGCATCGCCGCCTTTGCAGCCCTCTTCTCCTGGTTGGGCCAGTCGAGGACCTTTACCAGGCATCTGGAATCAAGGGTGTCTCTGGGGAATACTACAAGGGATCATATCTGCTTTGCTGATAGTTGTGGCCCCGTTAGCGGGAAAACTTACGCTAGCCATCCTGTTGGGATTGGTGATCTACGGGCTGGCTGGTTTTGCGACAACCCGCAAGGGAGGAAGCGCCGTGCGAGGGATCTGGACAGGTTTGTGGGCTGGTATAATCAGCGTTATAGTTTTTTGGATCGCTGCCCTGATTCTTGGTGTCCTGTACCGAACTGCCCCTGGTTTTTCCAGCATGATCAAGGCCGATTTAAGCCTGATCCAGCACCTGCCAGTCTTTCAACCAAAGCAAACAGGCTCTCTGTCCAGTGAATCGAATCGTATCCTGACGGTGCTTTTCTTCTTTTATATCGAAGGGGTGTTTGTGGCAATGCTTTGTGGCTGGATTGGTGGGATACTGGGTCGGATGCAATACATGCGTCAGTTGAATAATAGTTAACCACTGACTGAAGGCGCTAAAGAAGCCAGTAGGAAGGTTGCTAGAAACGATCAACGGTGAAGCGTTGCAGAGATCCCTGATGAGAAAGCGCTTCGTCGGCGAGCGAGCGCCGTTGGGAAGGGTCTTATAATGGCAAGCCATGCACTTCGCTGACTGAAGGCGCTTGAGAAGCTGGTAACATTGTAGCCAGCACCGCTCCATCTGGGGAGCTTCTCAAGTAGCTTGCTTGCGAAGCGTAGCGATTCTATGAGTTTTTGATTGACTTTCCTGAACTTCGTGATAGGATCTTTTTAGCAGATTTTTAGAAAAGCAGCGAAGGAAGGAAGGCAACTTTCTTGACAATTGAGGAACGAAACTCCGATGCCGCTTCTGTACAAGTGGCGGCCGAAAAGCTCCCCCTTGCGGAACTGGCTCAGATCCTCCATGCCGAACTTGGGCTTAAAACGGGTCAGATCGAGCGCACGATAGAACTCCTGGACGAAGGCAATACAATCCCCTTTATTGCTCGCTATCGTAAAGAAGTGACAGAGATGCTGGATGAGGTGCAGCTTCAGACGATCGCTGACCGAGCCGCCGCTCTCAGGGCGCTCTACGAGCGTAAAGCTGATGTGCGCCGTATTATTGGGACGCAAGGCAAATTGACGCCCGAACTGGACGAATCGATTCAGGCCGCAAAAACCTTGCAAGAGGTCGAAGACCTCTATCTTCCGTATCGTCCGAAGCGCAAGACACGAGCCAGTGTCGCCCGCGAGAAGGGGCTTGCGCCCCTGGCCGATCTGATTTTGCAGCAGGTTGCGCTGGCTGGCGGACAGGATGGGCAGGCCATGTTAGATGAACATGCTCAACCTTTCTTAAATTCTGAGGTGGGGATCGATACCAGCCTGGAGGCCTATGCCGGGGCACGAGATATCGTGGCAGAGATTGTGTCTGAAGATGCTACGGTCCGTGGTAGCCTGCGTAAGACCTTCTTTCAGCGCTCAACGGTTGGCACAAAGGTTGTTGATCCTGACAAGCTGGCGGAGAAAGACCCCAACGGCGTCTATCAGCTCTACTACGAATTCAATGAGAACATTACAAAGCTGGTTCCACATCGCATCCTGGCCCTGAATCGGGCCGAGCATGAAGACGTTTTGCGTATCAGCGTTGATCTGCCCTACGAGCAGGCTCAATCATATATACAAGAGGTCTATCCGGTCAAGCCGACATCGCCCTTTAGCTCACATCTTGCCGAGGCGATGGAAGATGGATATAAACGTTTGCTTGCTCCCGCGATGGAACGCGAGGTGCGGGTTGAACTGACCCAGCGTGCTGAGGAGCATGCCATCAATATTTTCGCCGCCAACCTGCGCAACCTGCTGTTGCAACCCCCGTTGCGTAACCGCAAAGTGTTGGGTATCGATCCTGGCTTCCGTACTGGCTGTAAGTTGACGATCGTGGACGAGAATGGCAAATTCATCGAATCAGGTGTCGTCTATCTCTTCCAGGCTGATAAGGCCACGCAGACCATACGTAAACTGATTGAACAATACAAGATCGATGTGATTGCGATTGGGAATGGTACGGCTTCACGTGAGACGGAGCAGTTGGTCGCGAACCTGATTGGAGCGATTGAGGAGGCCGGTGGCGAGCATGGCCGGATCGGCTATGTGATTGTCAATGAGGCGGGCGCATCGGTCTATTCCGCTTCGGAAGCGGCGCGTCAGGAATTTCCGACGCTGGATGCAACCGAACGTGGCACAATTTCAATCGCTCGACGACTGCAAGATCCGCTGGCAGAGCTGGTGAAAATTGATCCAAAAGCGGTCGGAGTTGGATTGTATCAACACGATGTTGACCAAAAGGCCCTGGCGGCGACATTGGAGCGGGTCGTGGTTTCATGTGTAAACTTTGCCGGCGTCGAGGTCAATTCGGCCTCGGCCGCGTTGTTGAAGCATGTGTCAGGGATTAACTCACGCGTGGCGGGCGCGATTGTTAAATATCGAGACGAGCATGGGGCATTTCGTTCGCGCGAGGAGCTTAAGAAGGTACCTGGACTTGGCACGGCAACCTTTGTACAGGCCGCAGGTTTCCTTAAGATCGGGAGTGGCGTTGAACTCCTGGATAATGCCTTTATCCACCCCGAAAGCTATGCCGCAGCACACGCCTTGCTGAAGATGTTGCCAGGTGACAACGAAGCTGCTCGACCAGCGGAACGGATTGCCCAGTATCGCCAGTTGATTAAATTGCAGAGTAGCCTTGGGCGCAGCTCACGGAATAAGCAAGCGCAGTCTGGTGGTGAAGAGGCCACGTGGTCTGATATTGCGAAAAAGATTGGCGTTGGTTTGCCCACTTTGAACGATATCCTGGAGAATCTGGAGAAGCCGGGTCTTGATCCTCGTGATGCCTTGCCTGCGCCGATTCTGCGCCATGATGTGCTGAAGATCGAAGATCTTACTCCAGGTATGGTCTTGCAAGGAACCGTGCGAAACGTCGTGGATTTTGGGGCCTTTGTGGATATTGGCGTCAAGAATGATGGACTTGTGCATATCTCTGAAATGGCCGATCGCTTCGTCAAAGATCCACTGAGTATTGTCGCAGTTGGACAGGTTATTCCTGTGCGGGTACTCAAGGTTGATATGCAGCGCGGACGTGTACAACTGAGTATGCGCAACGTGCAATAGTCACATTGCTTTTGCTAAAATAGGCCACTTTCTTTTCCATTTTAATGAAAGCGGCCTATTTGGCTAAAGATAAAATCAAATCTGTCGATATTAGTAGTGATTGACGGGGAGCGGGCAATCGGGCACGTTGCTGTCGAGGAAAAAGGTGACAGCTTTTCGTCAATCACCACCCTTTGCCCTCTTTTTGGTACTTCTCCTCCAGCTTAACCTGGCCTCTTTGTTTGACGATCAGCACTGTTTTTTCCATCGTGTTGCGGCTGGAAATTGTTGCATGCGCTTTCGCAGCCTCTGCCAGTGGGAAGGTTTGACCAACAATGATCTCCAACTTGTCCTTCGCAAGATAGTACATTAAAGCGGCGGCCGCCTGAGCGATTTTGTCCGGTCGTTTCATCCTTTTGAAGGATAGCCCATCAAGTTATCTTGCAACCTCTACAGTGAGAAACTGAAAAAGTAGTTTTAAGAAAAGCAAAACTAAGCTGTACACTCAAACATCCTTAAAATGTGAAATAGTAAAGATTAGAAGAAATCCACTGAACAAAAGACTTTGAGCGAGGCAATTTTAAGCTTTGTATGCGAATTTAGCAAATATTCAGCAATTTCTAATGGAAATTTCATAATTTAATGCATCTTTTCCTATGATCAGATAAGTAATACTAATTGAAGGTTATTCATTTCCCATTGTTTTTGATTTCGGCTTTGAAGGAGAGAGATTGCCGGATTTTCAAACGTTCATCTCTAATAAAGCAAACGAAAAAATATCTTGATACACGTTGATACAATGGATGGGTTAGGAATTTAGTACCAGATATCGTCTAATGATGTGTGTCTTGAATTGTAAGTTGTACACTATTAACAAGGAAAGTATTGATAAAAATAACTTCTCTAATTCAATATGGTTTTCCGGACCCCGTTACGGCAACGTAAAAAATCAGGCCAAGCTGGTTTCTCCTGCCCCGGATGTGCGGAGGTGGATGGTCGAAGATGATCGTAGCCTGCTCTCTGCTTACCTGTTACAGGTAATATACCTCCTGGTCCTCCCGTTGCACTTGCGGATTGCAAGGAAAAACAATGACAGACTCAAAGGGTTTTGTGCTTAGTAGAAGCAAGGCTCTTTTCGGTGAGGTAAATATATGGATGATAAGGGTGGTCGCCGCTTAAAAATACCGGGAGGGATGCAACAAATTGTCAGAGGGCACTCTCGCCGTTCAATCTTGCGGAATCTTCGTAAACACAATCAAGCCATTTTGACAGGGGTGTTGCTGGTTATCCTGGCAGTTCTGTTGATAGGAGTTTTTAGTACCTTTCCGGCTCCTGTTGAGAACACAGCTCCCAGCGATGTGACGGTTGTGGATTATAGCTCTTTTACCAAACAGGTTGAGGTGGGAAACGTGTTGGCGGTTACGATGCGTGGAAATGGTGTCAATGCCCTGCTTGAACCATCTACCCCCTCTTCTGGGAATGGTGCCCCCACCACGGGTACGTCCCAAAATACTTCTAAAACTCGCGCGGCTGATATTAGCAACTGGAAACTTTTTGCTGTGGATGGAAATTCCTGGCTAACCGTCGCTAAAAGTGCTCAAATTGATCCTGCTCGTGCTATATATACTCGTGTTCCTGAAAAAGGTGATACTGTGCTGATGTCTTCGCTGCTTGCTAACCACGTGGAAGTTGTAACGCTTCCTGTTTACCAGGGATTTAACTGGAGCGGTCTGATCTGGACGCTGTTGCCTCTGTTTGTTTTCTTGTTGCTATTCCTGGGAATAATGCGGAATAGAAAAGGCGCGAATATGCCTCGTTTTCCTGAAGAGCAAATGAAGCAACTTGGCAAGAGCCGTGCGCGTCGCGTCGGCCAGCAGCCGGAGACAGATTCAAGGTCGAGAGTGACAAATAACTCTCCTTTTATGCCTGCGAAGCCGGTAAATACCGTGAAGCCAATTTTAGAGAAACCGACAACATTCGCAGATGTGGCGGGGATCGACGAGGTCCGGACCGAACTGGAAGAGATTGTGCAATTTTTGCGTGATCCAGGTCAATACAATCGGTTGGGTGCGCGGATTCCACGTGGGGCGTTGTTGGTGGGTCCTCCCGGAACTGGTAAAACGTTGTTAGCTAGAGCGGTCGCGGGTGAGGCCGGTGTTCCTTTCTTCAGTATGAGTGCATCTGAATTCGTCGAGATGTTTGTAGGAATTGGGGCAAGTCGTGTGCGCGATCTATTTGCCCAGGCTCGTCAGGCTGCTCCCTGTGTTGTGTTTATTGATGAAATCGACGCGGTTGGTCGCAAACGCAGTATGCGTGCTACTGGTAGCGATGAGCGAGATCAGACCTTGAATCAGCTTCTGGTCGAGATGGATGGCTTTGATGCTCACAAGGCAATTGTGGTCTTAGCTGCAACGAACCGGGCGGATATTCTGGATAAAGCTTTGCTGCGACCGGGACGTTTTGATCGCCATATCACGGTTTCTTTACCTGATCGGGCCGGACGACAAGCGATTCTTAAGGTTCATACCCGCAAAACTCCGCTATCTGAGGATGTGGATCTGGAGCGCCTGGCCCGCCTGTCAACTGGCATGAGCGGTGCTGATCTGGCCAATCTGGTGAATGAGGCGGCGCTTGCAGCGGCTCGTCAGAACCTGGAGGCCTTGAATTTTCAGTGCTTTGAAGATGCGCTGGCCCGTGTACAGCTTGGGGCCTTGCGGCCATTGGTGATGTCTGAAAATGATCGACGTATCATTGCTTTCCACGAGGCGGGGCATGCCCTGGTGGCATATCATTTGCCTCAGGCCGATCGAGTCAACCGCGTGACAATCCTGCCGCGTGGTCAGAGTCTGGGTGTGACGCACTTTATCGCTGAAGAGGATCGTTACAATTACAGTCGGCAGATCCTGATGGAGAAGATTGCTGTTGGCCTTGGTGGCCGCTCTGCCGAGGAGCAGGCTTTTGGTCTGGAACATGTCACGACCGGAGCAGAGAATGATTTACAGGTTGTGACGGATCTTGCTCATCGGATGGTGACTCGCTGGGGGATGAGTGAAGAGGTGGGGGTGATGTTTGCGAATTACCAGGCCGAACAGGGCGGTGCGGGCCTGAATATGAAGCGGATGGAACGTCCTTTGCGGGCGCAGTCGATTAGCCTGATTTATGATCAAGATGGTCAACTGCGAATGAATGGAGAGGCCGAAGACTTGCGTAGACGCGCAAGCGAGGTACAGGTAAGTGCGCCGGTTGCTCGTTCTTCAACCAGCACTGCGATGTCTACGCTGATTGATACGGAGATGCAGCGCATCATTAACGAGGGTCGGCAGATGGCGCGTACGATTCTGGCTGAACATGCGGATCAACTGGTCCTGCTGGCGGATACGCTGATGGAACGCGAGCAACTCAACCGCGTAGAGTTCGAGAGTTTGCTTCGGGGGTAAGGGATACGTATGTCAAGGGCAGCACCCTTGAGATCTGGCAGGGGAACATTGTTCCTCTGCCTCCTTTTCGCTTATGAAGTGTCTTTTAGTTTGTCATGTTTCTCCTCTGTTTGCTCCCTTTTCTAGCCTCGTTGCGGGTATACTGTGAGAAAAGCTTTCGGCCCATGACTCCTCAATAGGAAATAGAAAGTGAGCGAGGAATGATTCCGCAGGACGATTTTACTCCGCATGGTTACCTCGATAATCCCTGGCACAGTTGGAAACTGAATCCCAGTGGTGTGGTGCGTTCGCAGGAGCCGCTTGGGATGGGTTGGCATGCGCCAAATCTGGGCAGCTATGCACGCAACCAGTTTCAGTATACGGCCCATCTGAACGTTGGCCTGAAGGTCGATGGTGCGGTGCTGATGACGCTGGAAGATTTTCAGCGACAAAGCGCCGAGATATACAGTCATCTGCACACGAAGAATCGTTTTGGCTATACCTGCCGTCTGCCGCAGGCCGGTATAATTTTGACGGTTCGCTATTTTTTGCTAGATGAAAATGCCCTGGCCTGTGTGATTACGCTGGCATCCAGTCAGCCCCAGGCTCGAACTGTGACCTGTTATTTGAATCATGTTCACGCGCATAATCCTTTCACGAGTCGGCTGTGGGAGCATGGTTTTTATTTGAAAGCTGGACCCGATAATAGCTCGGCCCTGCTGGGCCTGGCAAGCGAAGGCGATGCTTTTGTGCATGGTCTGCGGGCGGTGGGAGAGGTCGCTGTAGAGATAGGGCTTGTCGCTTACGCGGAGACGCTGGCGGATCTTTCATCTCAAGCGAAGGGTCAGTATATGCCCGCACCGGGCGTAACTCAGGCTCAGGAGAAGACGGGCTTGCAGTTGCGGGCTGTGAGTTTGCCGTACGAAGTATCGCTGGGCGGGGAACGATCACCGGTCTGCCTGTTTAAGGGTTTGCTGGTAAGAGGGGTTTCGCAAGATAGTGCTCAGGAGCGGTGGTTGGCTGGTTTTGCAGAGATGGAACGGGTCGAGGAAACATATGAGCAAGAGGATGAAGCGTTCTGGCAACACGCTCCTCAGTTAACTGGCGATTGGCCAGCTAGCTGGCGGCATGGCTTTGTCTATGATCTTGAGACGCTCAGGATGGTCATGCGTCCTCCTTGTGGTCGTCTGGAGGGGACGTGGGATGGAATGCAGATTCAGGCTCCGAGAACGGTTTTGGCTGAGGCGGCGCTGGATGTTTTATTTCTCAGTTATGCCAATCCTAGGCTGGCCTCTGAGGTAATTCTGAATCACTTTGTGGAGGCTCCTCATCCCAATCTGCCGTGTATGCGCGAGGATGGGAGCTATAATATGCTTGCCGACGACGGGCAACCTTGCGGGACCGCTCCCGAATGGGGATTTCCGGTCTGGTGCTGTGATCAAATCTTGCGACGAACTGGCGATGTGCAATGGCTGGAGCAGCTTTATCCCCATGTAGCAAGCTATCTGCGTTGGTGGTTGGATAGTCGTCGCGATCGGGGTGGATGGTTGGTGTATAACTGTTCATGGGAGAGTGGTCAGGATGTGTCGAGCCGCTTTGGGCCTCAACAAACGGGTGGCTCGATTATTCAGCATGTGCGCCCGGTTGATTTACAGGCGAGCATGGCGCAGGGCGCGAGGATTCTGGCAAACTGGTCTGCCCTACTGGCGGATGTCAGGAAGGCCGATGTGGGGCTGGCTGCCCGGTTTGGAGTTGAAGAGCGCTACTGGCGCACAATAGCCAGTGAGTTTACACAGAAGATAAACCAGATGTGGCAGGGTGGCTGGTTCCGCGATTTTGATTCCGAGAGCCGCGAATGGTCCGAAAGGGGCGATGTGATGCACCTGGCACCAATCTTCTGCGGTGTTGCCGATTCCGCCCAGGTCGAGCAATTGCGACGAATTTTCCTGAAACCACCTGCCCATAGCCATGGCTGGATGCCGTTGAGCTGGCCCCCGGTCGCTCTAACATTGATTGGGGCCGCTCTGGAAGCGAATGAGACGGCTCAGGCAGCGGAACTATCTGCGGGCTTTATTGATGCGATGTATCAGGGCATGGATCGCACCCAACTTGATAGTGAAAGTGGCCTCCCAGGCGTGACGCGGGAGTATTTGCAAGGGAGCAGCAATCCGCCGGGGTTGATGCCGGCTGGCATTGAGGGCTATGGGTGGGGAGCGCTCGGCGTTCATCTGTTGATCTGGTCGCTGCTGGGGTTGCGGGCAGAGGGTTTTGAACGTCTGGTGGTGGTTCCGCAACTGCCACGAGGGCTGCGCCAGCCGGGAGCGATCTATCGGCTAGGACCGCTACCGTGGGGCCGCTTTGTGCTACAGGTGAGCTGTGAGGTGCTGAGCGCTGAACAATTTCATTTCCACCTGACCGCGACAGGCAAGGAAGATGATCCTGTCCATGTGAAGCACGAGTGGGATTGGAGTGGTTCCTGGGGCGAGCCACGCACAATTGATCTGAATAATCCGGCTTTAACAGATTAAATACTTTCATTTAAAAAGTTGACATAATCTGTAAAAGAAAGAAGAGCAGTTAGAGAGGGACACTTTCTCAACTACTCTTCTTTTTGTTTGCGCTTATTTGGGAGAGTGCTGCGGCTGTTGTCAGGGTTGGTAGCCTGGCTTCAGGCGCACGTGAGTTCGATCGATGGCATCGACCGCATCCCAGGGAATAGTTTTAGGGAGTTGGAGATCAAAGGCAATCGCGGCCGCTTTGTAGATATGGAGGCGGAAGAGCAGGCTCTGCCGACCGTACATCAGGGCGATCACGCGATTTTTGCCATCTTTTGAAAGTTGAATGTCGAAGACATGACCTACCTGTTTGCCATCAGCCGTGATGATTTGCTTATCCAAGATATTTTCGAGCCTTTGCTTGCCTTGCTTCATATGCCACTTCCCGGAATCCAGCGCAAGATATGTTGCGCAATCCAACGGTCTGATTGTCCTACGCTATATTCTTCTGCCTTGCCTCGTAGTTCCAATGTGGGACCAAATTTTTTGACCTCGCTAATTGGAATCTGATTTTCAAAGCGGTCGCGCAATAAAAAGCCCAGCAAGGTAGCGAGGCTTGAATTAACGCGTCCGGCCAGGGCCTGAGGCCCCATTACCAGTGAGGTCAGGCGGAAGGTACCATGTTTGTCCACTTCGGCCTCGATATCCGCGACGCGCCCGATGCGACGTCCATCGCTGGTGAGCAATTGGGAATCTAGAATATCTCGGATGGAAAATGTCTCCTCATCCAGCTTTTCCATGCTGTCAGCTTGTCCTGGATTTTTCATACTCTAGCCTCCTCCTGTGATAATTTCGAGTGGTAAGGACACAATGGCTACCAGGAGTGCCATTATCAGAATACAAACCATCACGATATTGGTAAAACGTCCGTTGGTATGCTCTCCCAGGTACTGTTTGTCATTCATCAGAATTAAGAAAGGGGCCAGTGAGATGGGAAGAAACAGTGCGATCACGGTTGAAGCGAAGAGCGCGAGCTTGAGAGGATCGATTCCGATCAAGCCGATTACGACCGCGATGAGCAAGAAAATCGTGATTACAAGATTGAAACGGGCAGCTTCAGCCGGTTTTTTATCTTCACCCCATTCCCAGCCAAATCCCTGGGCGATGTTGTAGGAGACGGCCAGCAAAACCTCAAGCGCCGCTCCAAGGCAGGTCGCAAAAAGGGCGATGGCGAAAAGGTATGTGCCAATCACTCCGAAGGGTTTTGCCAGCACCAGGCCCAGTTCGCCTAACGTACTGGAACCTATTTGCAGCGGCTGTAAAACGATCGCGCTCAACACAACGAGCGCGATTGCGCCCATGCTTCCAAAGCCCATCCCCATTATCGCTGTGACACGATTCAGGATAAGCGAGCTGGTTGACCAGCTTTCTTCCCTGGCACCAGAGGAGTAGAAATGGAGCAGATAAGGACTGATGGTCGAGCCCAGAATTGCAGCGACCAGGTAGAGGTAGTCCGCGCCCGTTCCCTGCTGAAAATCGGGATGCCAGAGGGTTGGGAAAAGATGGGTCGGGACACCACCCAGCGCGATGATCCCGGCAATAAAGGCGAGCGTGGCCAGACCAAGCAGGGCGGGTCCATTTTCGATCAGGCTAAATGGCGCTCGCCAGGCGAGTATCCAGATGCCGATTGCCACGAAAGGAAAAAGTGTGTGCCAGGGAATACCGGTGAGCAGAGATATTGAGATGGATATTCCGCCCAACTCTGCCGCCAGCATCAGACTTTCAGCAATCAATTCGCTGATCAGAGGGAACAGATAAAAGCGGAACCCCAGGTTTTCACGGATCGCTTCGGCATAGGTTTTCTTGGACACAGCAGAAAATCGTCCGACCATTTCAACGAGCATAATCACAGCTATCGTTGCTACAATGACGGCCCAGATCAGTCCTAGCCCGAACTTTGCCCCGGCTTCACCAGCCGTTGCAATTGTTCCGGCATCGAGGAAACCGCCCGTGGCTGTAACGATGCCCAAAGTGATTGATAACCATTGTTTCTTCATCAACTACCCGCCTCATTAAATGCTGCGCTGGCATTTTTGAGCTGAGTAAGCTGCTTTTGCCAGTTACAGGAGTTGCTCAGGCAAGGCGCGTTAACGACTTGCATGGCAGGCATATAAAGTGCGAGTAAGCGGTGTAGCGTACGTTTGTCCCCGGTCGCTTGTGAAATCAAGCTCTGGTCCGTACCGCTTAGCTCGCTTTGATAGCTTAAAAAGCTGGATGAGGCATAGGCCGGGGTAATTTTGCCCGCGTGTTCATAAGCCAGGGTGGTTTCAGCAGCCGCAAAAGCCGAACCAGCATTATTCGCCGTCTGCGCGAAGGCTGATTGCGTGAAATTGCAGGCCGTTACTGCCGCGAGCAGCATGAGAAGTCCCAGCCATGTTCCAGCCTGTTGCCAGAATTTATTTTGCTTCCACATGAAAGCGTTTACTCCATTGCATTATACGTAGGATAATAACATGTCTAAATTATACTTGTTTATCACGTCTGATTCAGCTATTTCGTAGCAGCCGAGCTTGTGCTGGATCATCAATGCTGTATCCAAAAGATGGTTAGCCTTGAGCTTTCTGACCCCCTTCGTTCTTTTTAACTTCGACAACCTCCAACTTCTTGATCGGTGGTTCTTCCAGAACCGCCTTGGCATTTTCTGAGTCGCCCCTCAGGAATTCGTAGAGCAATGCACCCAGGATTGCCCCGATAGGGGGAGCAACGAGATAGAGCCAGAGGACATTCAGGGCATCTCCGCCTGCGAAAAGGGCCGGGGCCAGACTTCGCGCTGGATTCATACTTGCGCCTGAAAGGGAGTTGCCAAATAGGCCCGCTGACAGGATTGTGAAGGCAACCGTCAGACCGCTATCGGAGCGTTTAAAGCGTTTATCAGTCGCGCTGGCCATACTAACCAGCATCAGAAAGAAGGTGAGGACGATCTCGATCAGAAATGCGGGAAGGATGGCGATTTTTGGGGTTGTTGCGCCGAAATGGACGGCAGCAGCTTTTTCGGGGAGAATCAGGGCATGCAGGGAGCTTGCCAGGAGTGCTCCCACGAATTGAGCGAGCCAGAATGGCACGACAAATCGCCAGGGAAAGCGGCGGGAAATCGCGAAGCCGAGTGTAATCGCGGGATTGAATTGTGCTGAGGATATATGGCTCAGTGTATAGATCATCGCCGCCACAGTGAATGCGAAGGTCATGTGGACAATAAGAATACCGGCAAAGTCCTGGGTATCGCCGATCATTGCACGTGCACCGCAGCCTAGAAATACGAGGGCGAAGGTGCCCAGGCCCTCGGTGACGTAGCGCCTCCACATCAAACTGCTCATCTACTAACTTACCTCCCTTGCTTGATTCGCGGTTAGCCTACGCTAAAGGATAGGTCTAGAGAAGAAGATAGGCCGCACCGCAGTAAAATTGGGTTTGAAAGATTTATAACTCTGCTGGTTACACGTTTCAATCGTACCCGATAGATACCAGGAAGCCGCCTGATTTTTAATGGAAGTTAGTTTGCGAAGTCTTCTGTGATCCAGACGAGGCCTTTTGCATCGATCACAACCCCGACTCCGATCTGATGAAAGGTTGAACTGAGTAGATTGAGGCGATGACCATCGTTATTGCTTTGCGCTGGTTGTATTTTTTGAAGCACTACCACTTTTTGTTGGAGAGGAAGGGGTCGTATGGTGTTTGAGGGTTGGATCTTGTTGTTGCTCTGTATCGCTTGTGGTGTTCGCCTGTTTCGCTGCGCCGGTTGGGCTCTGACAGACAGCTAGCAGGAGTAGCAGTAAGAAAAGTGCGGGGAGGGTAGTATAACGGGAAAAAATGTGTGGTTTGCTCACAATTGTACAAAGCCTCCTGAATGTATTTTTAGAAATAGAGCAGAGTATAGGTTGCTGCTATATCACTAAATACTTCCAGGAGACGTGTGTAGTACTTTCAGCTTTACTGTCAATAAGGAAGAGAATAGGTAGTTTATCCGCTGCATGAATGGATCATCCATTGCAGTAATCAAAGTCCAGGTACCCAAAAACACTCATGAGCGGCATTGCTAATAGAATTTTTCAAGAAGTCATTGAAAACGATTTTGCTATCTATTCATAAAAAGGTAAAGGATCATGATAGGAATTACATTAAAATCGACAGGTTACGACAACGGCACTCATATCATCTGGCTTGGCCCGGACCGTCTGGCTGCGTTCCTGGCGTGAACGGGCAACGGCGTGCTCAACAAGTTGACGAGCAACGGTTGTACGGGCGCCCTGGTGCAGGATCTCTTCAATTTCGACATCGGTCAGGTTATCATGAATGCCATCGGTGCAGAGTAAAATGCGGTCGCCAGGATAGATCGGGATCTGATTAATATGGATCGTTGGTGGAATCGGTCCGCCAAGAGCCTGGGTGATGCCGCCGCGCAGCCGGAAGTAGCTGAATTCGACATCCGTCATCTGATCCGAATACATCGCTTGATCAATGCGCATGGCATCTTCTTCGTTGACAATCTGATTTTCGACCAGTTTGCCGAGCAGGCCGTCATCATTTGTCAGGCGCAGGATGGGATCACGTCCGCGCAGCAGGTAGGCCCGGCTATCGCCAACGTGGGCATAGGTCATGATATAGCCGGATTGGCTGCTATCGCGACAGAGTGTTGCCAGGGCGACGGTCGTTGCGAGATCATCGGTCCCGGCCCGCCTGGCTCCATCGGTGCGAACCTTTTCGTCAGCATCAAGAATGAGTTCCTGAAGTAAATTAAACAGGTTGATGTTGTTACAATTGTCGAGCAGCGTATGAGATGCCCGGCCTTTATGCATTTTTTGCAGCGTCTGTTTCCAGTTTTGACGCGTTGAACGGGCGGCGATCTGTGAAGCTATCTCACCGGCTGCGCTTCCACCCACGCCGTCAAAGACGGCTGCGAGTCCATTTCGCACATCGGCAATTACACTATCTTCATTTCGATCGGGATGCCGCTCACATGCGACAGTATAACGTGCAAAAGTAAAAGGTGCCAGTTCGGGAACATTTCCACTTATAGCACTATAATTTCGGCGACTTGTTCTATGTTGCGACATCTTCGTCGAAAGCTCCTTGCAAAGTCCAGGCAGATCCGTTTGATGGGATTGCGTGGCTTAAATGGGTTATTTGTGTGGCCCAGTATAGCAGAAAGTAGGTGAATATGAAAAGAGATACGATAGCTTGATGTCGGAACATAGCTCTTTATTCCTGCTGTTACATTTTTTTTCGTATTGATATCAGTATATCATGAATTCCAACGATTACTGTATAGTTGTTAAAAGTTTACCGACCGTTTTGTCATGATTCTCTGATTTCCGTAGTGGGCATGATTTTATGGTCCCACTTTTCAAACAGAAAGGGCATGTTACTCACGAGCTGTGAAAGATTTATCGACAACGTTTTCAGGGATATGGTGTATTCCTGGCTGATGTTTAGACCAGGTTGCTTAGCTTCAGAAAATTTTCGAAGACCACTCTGGTTTGTTCATTATAAATTGGATAGAGTGTCGATTTTTCTTGCTCAATCTGCTCCAATTTGTCTGCTCCAGCTAGCCTGATTGCTTCTTCACGAAATTCGGGATGGTAGAGCCAGGTATCGAGCATTTCTGGCGTCAACTCCATATGGTATTGCAGGCCATAGGCCCACTTTCCATAGCGAAAGGCCTGGTTTTCTGCATTCTGGTTGGTTGCAAGGTGAATTGCTTCAGTTGGCAGGCTGAAGACATCCGAATGCCAGTGATAGATTTGCTGATAGCCGGGTAGACCCTGAAAAAGTGGATCTGCCTTGCCATTTTCCGTGAGCTCTACGCGGTAGAAGCCTAACTCTGGTGTATGATGTTCTTGGACAATTCCCCCGAGGGCCAGGGAGAGCAGTTGCGCGCCGAGGCAGATTCCCAGAATGGGAAGATCTGCTTGAATGGCGCGGCGAATCTGCTTTATCTCTTTTTTCAGATAGGGATACTGCTGATCGTCGGGTGCGTGCTGTGGCCCTCCCATAATGATTAACGCCTGATAGTTGGTAACGTCTGGAACGGATTCCGACTCGACATCAGTCAGTTCGCTGGCGATGGTATGTTCATTAAGTATTTCCAGGAGCAAGCCGGGAGGATCATCCCAGCAATGCTGTAGAATTAATACACGTTTCATGCTGATGCAGCATCCCTTTCTCGTGTGGGTTGTCTTTAAGCATAATACACAAGAGAGTGATTTTTCAAGGGCAGCGAAACGCTTTTGGTTTAGATTTCACGACCCTGGCAAAGAATGCTTGCGCTCCAGGTCTGGCCCGGTTCAATAGTCAACGGCCAAAGGAGTGTCAGACTACTTCCCTGATGGGTTCGTTCAAATCCAGCTTCGGAGCCTGTAACAGTATCAATTGAGAAACGCCAGAGCGTTGCAGGCTTACTCAACTTGAACTCCATCTCTTGTTGCAGCCAGCTATTACCAATTTTTATCTC
>DASSXK010000128.1:0-6008 GCA_035703945.1 Ktedonobacteraceae bacterium
ACACGCTTGGCGAAATGATTCAAGGATTTACGATCCGAGGCGCAATTGGCGCGGTCGGTGGTACCACGGCAATGACCTCACCTTCTTCTGTGAAGGCGGTCCCAACACTGCTGACACTTCACGCCCGCCCAGGCTCGGTCATTGATAATCCCCAGCAACTGGCTCACGAACTGATGACGATTGCTCCAGGCATTGTTGGCGTGATTGTCGAGCGGGTAGGAGGTCGCTATGGCCGTGTCGTTTCAGGTCAGGAATATTTAAACGATGTGATCCTGAATCGCCGTTTCCGCGTCTCCGCAGACTCTTTCTTCCAGGTGAACCTTCTCCAGACCTCGGTACTGGTGGAGCGTGCGATGGCAATGCTGGAGCCACAGCACAACGATATTGTCCTGGATGGCTATAGCGGTGTGGGATTATTTAGCGCTTTCCTTTCGCAGCGTGCTGCACGAGTGCTGGCAATCGAGTCCCAGCCCAGCGCCGTCATGGATGCCCGTACCAATGCCACATTGAACAATCAAAATAATGTGACGATTCTGGAAGGGACGTTGGAGCGTCTGTTGGGTCAGCTCCACTATCGACGCGAGCGCATCGATCTTGCCCTTGTTGATCCCCCCAGAACTGGCTGCCATCCCAAAGCCTTGCAGGCCTTGCAGCAACTGGCTCCGCGCTCAATCTGTTACGTCTCCTGCGATCCCAGCACACTGGCACGTGATATTGCAACGCTGTGTGGTGGTGGACGTTATCGTCTCGTTGCCGCCCAACCGGTCGATATGTTCCCTCAAACCTATCATATCGAGTGTGTGGCTCTACTCGTACGTGTTGGCAGTCGCTAACGCAAGTCGCAGACAATTGCCTGTGACACAAAATAAAAAAGTGCGGCCAATCGAGGTCGCACTTTTTTGTTTCTTAGACTCTTACAGATCAGTACTCTTCGCCCACTTCCTGGCCAAAACGGCCATCATCCGGAGTCAAATCAAACAGAGGTCCGGTCCCAGCACGCTTGCTGAGTGTCACCTGGATCTCTCCGCCCTCGGCCATGAGGGTACCTGGCGGAGGATTTTGCCTGACCACCGTTCCCGGCGAAAGCTCGGCGTAGGATTGATCCTCGCCAATCGCAACCACCCGTAAACCGTAGTCGCTGGCCATATCCACAGCGTTCCAGAAATCCATCAAGCGCAAATTTGGGGCTCCCTCAAATTGGATCTTTTTCTCCAGCGCGGTCACGACCTGCGAAAACCACTTCTGGAGCTCCTCTTTTGGCTCATTGACCTTCTTAACCGCATCGACTCGATCTTTATAGTTTTTGATGGCATAGACCTCGTCCTGCACAATAAACGGATGATCGACCTGCTTTAAGATGATATTCGGACTGCTTCCCGGCGTCTCTACTTCAACGTTGCCAATATCCAATAATCTCTGAAAGACGTTCGAAACCCTCACCCTGATATCACGGATATTTTTATATTCCGTCTCATGTCGCTGCTCATAGAAGAAAACGAGCCGTCGATCAATATCGATGATACGTTTATTGCTGAGAATATACACATCATCGACGTAATTCACGTAGATTAACCCCATCGAGATCAGCAGCAGCAGGATCACGACACTTACAACCAGCCAGAGCCAGGTAAACACGAAGGGCAACGGCAAGGTAATCAGTAAACCCAACACCGGAATTGACAGATTGCGATATAACACGTAGCGAGATCGCTGAATATACTTCGCAGTAAACTCGCCCGAAGAATACTGCACCCCACTGGTAATGTGAAGAGGACCACCAAAGGTACGACGCGGACCAGGATGTCGATCGTCACCACGCTTGGGATAGCCCGCATCGGCATCTTGCAGGGTCGGAACTTCTTTTCCCTTCGCCAGTTTCGCCAACAAAGTCGCCAACTCTTGATCCTGGGGAATGGGATTCGGAGCGGGTTTACTCTTCGGGGCCGGACCGCTTCCGACAAGTGCCTCTTTCACCTTGCGCGGATTCGGGACATCCTTGAGTTTTAGCTCACCACCAGTCAGGTAGAGATGTAGCGTCCCATACGAAAAGAGGAACCCAAGGAAGGAATCGAGGTCGATCGCTACCTGGGTTACTTTATCCAGCGGCGTCTCTTGCCGCGTTGGTTGTAATACCCCTTTAAGATCCACAATCCGCTTATTCGTTATGATATACGTCTCAACCCACCACGCCGCCAGATCGCGATACGCGAACCAGCCCCCTGTCACCAACAGAAGGAAACCGACCCCAAATTCTAACAGTTGCCAGAAAACTGACATCCCCTTCAGTGCCGGGACCGTACTCGCCCAGAAAACTAACATCAACGCCAGAATTGAGCCAATGAGGGGTAGCCCCGGAGCAATCAGGAACCACCAGTGTTTACGCACAACCAGCCGTACAAACTCATCTGGTTGTTGACCAGAAAAATGCCAACGTTTGTCCCGACCCATACGTATCCGGCTTAATCCCCAGCGGGACCGCCCCGAAACCCAGGTTTCGTTTGGATCGGGAGCCTTCGACGCCTTGCTGCTCATTGATTACTTTCCTCCATGCACGTACAGCGACGCCTTACATTCCTTGCTACAATTGGCCGCTTATTTCTTAGGTGGAGGACCCTTCTTGGCATTTGAAGCTACCAGACTGATCACAACCAATATCGCTGAAATAACAAAAATCACAACCATGTAACTACTTAACAAGGCCTGGCTGGGAGTATTCACCCCAATCGTGATTAATGGTGTTCTGGAAAATGCTGTGGTTATGTACAAGATGATGGCATACCCAGAAACAATACTTGGGATGATGCCTAGAATACGATCTGAAGGTGCCGTAGGCGGTGGAAAAGCGCGATTACCAACCACATAGCCAACACCAACAATCACCACAAAAACAAGAAAAGTGGTAATCAAAACCTGTGAATCGGATGGAGAGGTTGAAGCAGTACTCGTATTTGCCCCCGTCGCATCTTGAAAAACGACTGGCAAGCGAGTAAACAGAAACTGTGCGACGCCACGCCCCCCGTTCAAGTAAAGGAATAACACGCCCGCTAAAATGAATACTAATGAGATAACCTCTCTACGCCACCCACGCTGAAAACCAACAACCGCAAACGCCAGTATTGCGATAAAAAAACATTGTGGGGCAGTAAGCAGTAAAGCCATATGTCCAGTTCTCCCCCCATGGCATCAGAGTCAAGGATGGTACTACTAACCGACACTTATCGAGGTCTTTGGCGGTCGTTGTCAGCCCCCTCTACCTCCCCGTGCCTTACTTCCTCTTTTGCAATAATGATACCACAGGTAACATCTAAAACCTAGTAGAATAACAGCAAATTTTGATTTGTATACAGTGTTACTATTACCCTTATAACAATGCTGCAAAACGGCAAAAATTCATATACCTTTAGCCAAATAGGCTATTTTAGCGATCTCACCATCAATAGAAACGCGGCTCCCTCCACGTTTTTACGGCTATTGAGGAGTGTCGATTTTTTCCCAAATATTGCCCGGGCAAGCCCTGATAAGTTAAACCGTTAATTATAGCACAACAACTCCTTCTAAAATCAAGTGCAAACGCCAAAGGGGGGAGTTTATTTGTCTGAAAGAGGCGATTTGTGCTATAATAAGAACAGGTTTACGAACATTTTCAGGCCCCCCTCCTGGCAATGCACGACTGGCTATCAGGCCACTACCCCAGGCGCCGCATTCACGCGGCTAGTGAACAGGGTGCCTTTATTACGCGTTAATAGATAGCTTCTCAATGGCCTGCTCCACAAGCCAGCTCTTTCCGGCTGTTTGAAGGCAGCTATTTTTCAGCAAGCCATTCAATTCGTTGGCTGAACGTGCTTGAGTAGCCTATAACATTGTTGCCAGCACTGCTCACAGCGGAAACGTTCTAACGCTGCCTGCTACTCAAGCGTTCAGTAGGTGCGAGAGCGACGTTGCGAATTGCCTTGTAATAGTATCGCTATCGCCTTTTGGGTGTTTGATTTTTTTGGTGAGGACTTCTACATGGAACTGGGTAATATTAAAACTGTCAGTATCGTCGATCAAATGACGAGCGCGTACCTTGACTATTCGATGAGTGTGATCGTGAGTCGCGCACTCCCCGATGTGCGAGACGGTCTCAAGCCGGTCCATCGACGCGTACTCTACGCGATGGATCAAATGGGTCTGCAATCTACAAAGGCTTTCCGTAAATGCGCGGGTGTGGTTGGTGAGGTCTTAAAAAGTTATCATCCACATGGCGATGTGGCGGTTTATGACTCCCTTGTCCGTATGGCTCAGCCCTGGTCGATGCGCTACCCGCTCGTAATGGGCCAGGGTAACTTTGGCTCGCAGGACGACGATCCTCCCGCCGCAATGCGTTATACCGAATCAAAAATGTCCGCAATCACTGATGAACTGCTGCGCGACATTGAGAAGGACACGGTCGATTTCGGCCCCAACTACGATAACCAAACAATGGAACCCTCCGTCTTGCCCGCCCGCCTGCCTAATCTTCTGTTGAATGGCTCGACGGGTATCGCTGTCGGTATGGCAACCAATATCCCGCCCCACAATCTCAACGAGGTCTGTGATGGTATCACCTACCTGATCAATAATCCAGAGGCCACAACCGAAGATCTTTCTCGGATTGTACGGGGACCAGATTTCCCGACCGGCGGCATTATTCGGGGACGCGAGGGTATTCGCAACACCTACGCCAATGGACGCGGTCGCATCGTCGTCAAGGCTCGCACAAAAATTGAGGAGCATGATCGCGGTCGCAGTAGTATTATTGTGACCGAACTGCCCTACCAGGTGAACAAGGCCGATCTCGTCAAAAAAATCGCCGAGATGGTGCGCGACAAAAGAATTGACGGCATCTCTGAGGTCCGTGACGAGTCCGATCGCCAGGGGATGCGTATCCTGATTGAGCTGAAACGCGATGCCAATCCCGATAGCGTCCTGAACATGCTGTTCAAATACACGGCGATGCAAAGCGCCTTCAATTCAAATATGCTGGCACTGGTTGATCGCCAACCGCGTATTCTGACGCTTAAGGCCTTCTTACAGCACTATATCAATCATCGCGAGATCGTAATTACCCGCCGTATTCGCTACGATCTGGCAAAGGCCGAGGCTCGCAAACACATCCTGGATGGCTTGAAAATTGCGATGGACCATCTTGATGCGGTCATCAAAATTATTCGCGAGTCACAATCCAGCGATGTTGCCAAAACGAACTTACAAGCACAGTTCGGTCTCTCGAATGAGCAGGCCAGAGCAATCCTTGATATGCGTCTGGGCCAGTTGGCTGCCCTGGAACGCCAACGGGTCGAGAACGAACTCGCTGAAATTCTAAAGAGCATCACCTACTTCCAGAAATTGCTCTCCGATATTAACGAGGTTCGTGAGCTGATCAAAGCTGACTTGAAAGAGCTAAAAGAAAAATACGGCGACGAGCGCCGCAGCACAATCGAGGAGGCAGAGGCCGGGGACTTCAAGATGGAAGACCTGATCCCGAACGATGAGGTCGTCGTCACCCTGACCGAGAATGGCTACATCAAGCGCCTGCCCTCAAATACGTATCGAGCGCAACGACGCGGTGGTCGCGGCATCACCGGCATGGTGACACGTGAGGATGACGCCGTTCGACAACTACTGGTCGTCCATGCTCATGATAGCTTGCTCTTCTTCACCGATCGCGGGCGCGTGTTCCAGATGCGTGTTTACGAGGTGCCAGATACCAGCCGAACCGCCAGGGGCGAACACATCATCAACCTGATCGCCATTGAACAACGCGAGCGCGTGACGGCGGTGGTCTTCGTTCCCAAAGGTGTCAGTCATGACTATATGATTGTGGCCACCAAAAAAGGTGAAGTCAAGAAAACCTCGATGGAAGAATTTGAGGTTGTACGTCGCCAGGGCCTGATCGCGATGAACCTTGAAGAGGATGACGAGCTGGTTGGCGCTCGCCTGGCACACGAGGGCGATCATATCCTGATGATTACCGCTCAAGGCAAAGC
>DASSXK010000253.1:0-6192 GCA_035703945.1 Ktedonobacteraceae bacterium
GCTTATACCCTCATTTCAGGCTGCTTTAGATTTGACACAGTCCCTATTCTTTTCTATACTATAGGTAATACCCATACCGGAGGGGGTGGGGTTTGCGGAAACTATCTTTATTGACACGCACAGGTAACGACTTTGCCCGTGCTCCGGTAGGGTTAGTGGTGTCGTTTGTGCTTTGAACTTGTTACAATAAAGTTTTTTTAGATAGATCAGTGTTTTAGATAAGGTACAGTTGTATGGCTACCGATACACATAATCAGGAATTATCCACTCCGATTGGGGCTGAGACGACCCCCAGCCAGATTGCGTTTGCCGTCGAAGGAATGACATGTGCCTCTTGCGCGATGCGGATTGAGAAGGGTCTCAAGAAGTTACCAGGCATTATGGATGCCAGCGTGAATCTCGCAACCGAACAGGCCAGCGTCAGCTACGATCCTGGGCAGGCCAGCATTGAGCAGATGGAGCAAAAAGTTGATGCGCTGGGATATAAGGCCACACCTTTAACTGCTCCGATTATTGTAGATGTAGAAGAAGAGGAGGAGGACGAGGGGCATGAGGAAGAACTGACGCCTGAAGATGTGCGCAATCTGCGGCGGCAGGCTGAAATTACGCGCAAGCGCAACCTCTTGTCCCTGGGAATCGTGCTGTCCTTGCCGGTGCTGGTACTGAGCATGTTCTTTATGAACCGCTTCCCCGGCGAAAATTACCTTTTACTGCTGCTGACAGCGCCAATCTGGGCGATTGTCGGTTGGGATTTCCATCGTCACGCCCTGAAGACGCTCAGACATGGCAGCGCCACGATGGATACCCTGGTCTCGCTGGGATCGACGGCGGCCTTTCTGCTGAGCGTGGTCGCGACCTTCTTCCCCGCCGTGTTTGGCTCGATGACCTTTTATGATTCGGCGGCCCTGATTGTCACCCTGATCTTCCTCGGTTAATATCTGGAGGCCCGTGCTAAAGGACAGACCAATGAGGCGATCAAAAAGCTCAGTGGCTTGCAGCCTCGCACAGCCCACGTATTGCGCAATGGTCAGGAGCGCGAGCTAGCGATTGCCCGTGTGCGTGTGGGAGACCGCCTGCTTGTCCGCCCTGGCGAGAAGCTACCGGTAGATGGAGTAGTGCTGACAGGAGTCTCGTCCGTCGATGAGTCGATGATTACAGGTGAAAGCCTGCCGATTGAGAAGCACGAGGGTGATCCCGTAATTGGGGCAACGATTAACCAGCTTGGTCTGTTAGAGATTCGCGCGACACGCGTTGGCTCGGAGACGACCCTGGCAAATATTATTCGGTTGGTTGAGCAGGCGCAAGGTTCAAAAGCTCCGATTCAGCGGCTGGCTGATACCATCTCCTCGATTTTTGTACCGGTGGTGCTGGGAATTGCTGCGCTGACGTTTATTGGTTGGGCGATTATTGGTCAATTTGGTGCCCGACAGGGGATGGCCAGCATGGCAAATCCCTGGCTGACGGCGATTATGGCGGCAGTTTCTGTACTGGTCGTGGCCTGTCCCTGTGCGCTTGGTCTGGCGACCCCGACGGCGATTATGGTTGGAACGGGCAAGGGAGCCGAGCAAGGGATTTTGATTAAGGGCGGCGAGAGTCTGGAACGTATTCAGGCTGTGAAGGCTGTACTGCTTGATAAAACCGGCACGATTACACGTGGCAAGCCAGCTTTAACCGATGTTGTGGCCTTACCAGAGTATCGCGAAGAAGAATTGTTACGACTTGCGGCCTCAGCTGAGCAGGGGTCGGAACATCCCCTGGCAACGGCGATTGTAGAGGGTGCAAAGGCTCGGAACCTGAGTTTGGCTGGCCGACCAACGACATTTAAGGCGCTGACCGGACGTGGTCTGGAGGCAAAGGTTGAGGGACGGGTCGTGTTGTTGGGAACCCGTCGCCTGCTGGAAGAACGAGAGCTGACCTATGATGCTCTGCGTGTGCGTCTGGATGACCTGGAGACAGAGGGAAAGACCGTCATGCTATTGGCCCTGGATGGACAGGTCGCTGGCCTGCTAGCTGTCGCTGACACGCTCAAGACAGGTTCCCAGGAGGCGATTCAGGAACTTCATAGGCAAGGGCTGGCGGTCTGGATGGTGACGGGCGATAATCGTCGCACGGCGCTGGAAATTGCGCAGCAGGCTGGCATACCAGCCGAGCATGTTCTGGCCGAGGTCTTGCCAGAAGAGAAAGTGCAGCAGGTCAAACGCTTGCAGGCTGAAGGACTGGTGGTAGCCTTTGCAGGAGATGGCATCAACGATGCACCCGCGCTGGTTCAGGCGGACGCCGGAATCGCAATGGGGACGGGAGCCGATATCGCGCTGGAGGCAGCAGATATTACACTTGTCAAAGGGAATCTGAGAAGCGTTGCGACGGCTCTGGCCCTTTCGCGCGCGACCCTGAGAGTAATCAAGCAGAATTTATTCTGGGCCTTTGCCTATAATATCATTCTGATTCCAGTTGCGATTCTGTCCCCGTTGATTCCATTCTTAAGGGAGCAAGCTCCAATCTTTGCAGCCGCCGCAATGGCTCTGTCATCGGTGACGGTTATCACCAACTCGCTGCGCTTGCGGCGCTTTCAGTCGAACCAATGAATTGATAAGAGTGCTGCGTGACTGCTAAGAAGCGTTTTAGTGTGTTACCTGTTGTCTGAAAAGTGCTTTCCAGGACGCACTATTTCAGGGATAGGGCCACTTGCTCTGGAATGACAACGACATCTGTGCCGTAGTTGCTTACCTGATCAGAAGAGAATACATGGGCCTGTTGGCCAAAGTGTTGCAGCAGATTGCGGCTCAACTCGTAGCTATCGATGTGCATTTCCAGAGGGGTGCTAACATCAAGCAGGATCTCTCCGATAGTGCCAACGATGTTACCGCTGGTGCTCATCACACGATAGGACATTAGTGTTTGGCCGGGAAGCAGATTATCAAGGCCTGGTTGGTCGTGTTCATCTCTAAGTTGATCTTCATCCTGAATGGTTAAGGCATGTTCGCCAATCCCATTTATAACGCCTGAGGCCAGCATTTTGTAGTGCATCATGCCAGTCTTGACGCGGAAGGCTCGAATCTTGCTGCCCTGGGGTTCAAAGTAAAAATTTTCGACTGTACCAACTTTTGTGCCATTTCCAAGGGTGACAACGGCCAGACCTCGCAGGCTGGACCATTTTCGGGTCGGTCGGCTACTCATAGTGCTACTCCTTTTTTTAATAGTATACTTGTTCATTTTGAAGAAAGAAATACGCTTCTATACAAAAGGTTGGAAAGGCCCGTTTATCCAAAAGTATGACTTCAGATAAACGGGCCTGTTGTACTCTGGCTGGGAGCTAGTAGCGAGAAGGACTTAAGAGTTTATGGAAAATCCCAAAGAGGAGGAATGTCGGAGGCCACTGGCCAACGAATACGCTCCAATCGCGTTTACCGAAAGCAAACAAGGCGGCTTGTTTTTTTGACATTTTCTCGAATGCGGCGTAGTATTTTGGGTAGAAATTATAAGCTGGAGAGAAGTATTACGCATGTCTGAGCACAATTCGACCCTGGATATTCCCCAGGATGAGCCGGTTCGTTCAGCCCCTTTGAAAGTTTGGATAAAAACCGCTCGCCCTATCACACTGACGGCTGCCGTCAGTCCGGTGCTGGTGGGGTCCGCCCTGGCAGCCTACGATGGAACCTTTAAGCCTTTATTATTCCTTATTACGCTTTTGTCTTGTCTTTTCTTGCAGATTGGTACGAACTTTTTCAACGAATACTTCGATTACCTCTATGGCCTGGATAGTCTGGAGTCCCTGGGGGCCAGCACGGTGATTTTCCGCAAGGAAATGTCGGCGAAGCAGGTGCTGGGAGGTGGGATCGGCAGCTTTGTGATAGCGGCCCTGCTGGGTATCTCCCTGATTTTCCTGGTTGGACCGGCGATTATCCTGTTTGGTTTGGCGGGAGCAGCGATTGCTTACTTTTATAGCGCCCGTCCCTTCAAGCTTGCCAGTCGTGGGCTGGGAGATGTGATGGTCTTCCTGGCGATGGGTGTGCTGATGACCTGGGGTTCGTATTACGTTCAGATTCAGCAGTGGTCCTGGAGCGCCTTTGCCGCCAGTATTCCGGTTGGTTTTCTGGTGACGGCGATTCTGAATATGAATAACGTGCGGGACTATCAGGAGGATCTGGCCGTCAATAAACTGACCCTGCCGGTTCGCTTCGGGTTGCGCTTTGGGCAGGGCTTCCATGCCTTCCTGGTGCTGGGAAGCTTTGTCGCGTTGGTGCTGGGTGTGATCGTTCATCTTTTGCCGCTGTTGAGCCTGCTTGCGCTATTGATCCTGCCTGTTGCGATCGTGAATGTTCGCTCGGTCTGGCGTGCCACTGATCGGCAGCCCTTTATCAAGGGCACAAAGACGACGGCGATTCTGCACCTGCAATTTGGATTGGCCTTTACAATCGGGATTCTGCTTTCGACCCTCCTTCATTTGTAAATAACCGATCTAAGATCGCCAGATAAGCTGATGGAAGCGGTCAACTTTGAGGACGAAACCAAGAGAGAAAGAGCATAGCATGGTTGAAAGATTCGAAGAGGGGACGCCAGGAAAAGTTGTGGCGGTTGTGTTGTGTGCAGGCCAGGGATCGCGCATGGGCGCGGCCGTCAACAAGATTTTCCTGGAACTGCACAAGCGACCGGTGATTCTCTATGCGCTTGAGGTTTTTGAGCGGACTCCCGAGGTTGACGAGATCCTGCTTGTCTCTGCTGCCGGGGAGGAACCTTTGCTTGCTGAGCTTGCTCAGCAGAATGGTTGTGGGAAGGTTCGGGCGGTTATTTGTGGCGGGGCCACGCGTCATGGCTCGGAAGAACGTGCGCTCGCGGTCCTGCGGGATGAAATTGAGGCTGGCTTGATCGAGCAGGTGCTGATTCATGATGGGGCACGCCCGTTTATCAGCGTTAAGCAGATTGAAGCCCTGATCGAAAGGACCCGCGAAGTGGGGGGAGCGATGCTGGCCGCACCGCTAACATCAGATGAACAGATTGTCCAGGTGGATCAGCAGCAGCGAATACAAGGGAGCTTCGATAGGGAGCAGATCTGGAAAGCCCAGACACCCCAGGCTTTCCAGGCAGCGATCTTGTTGCAAGCTTACGATCAAGCGGCCCAAACTGGTTTCGTTGGAACGGATACAGCCTCCTCAGTTGAGCGAATCGGTGGGCGTGTGGCAATTGTGCCATCGGATGCCTATAATCTCAAGTTGACGACGCCTCACGACCTTGTGGTCGCTGAGAAGTTGCTGGAGGCGCGTCAATGGGAATAGCCATGGCCTGGAGTTAAGCGTTCAAAAATGTAGAAATCGTGGGGGATTCCCAGCAAAATGTAGCGTGAATCCTCCGAGAAAGAGATGAGACCCCAATCGTTCGAATCGGTTTCGAAGAGGAAATCGAATTTTGTTTCTCCCTTGCTGTTCTTGATATAAAAAACTTCGTGCGGGAGATCAAGTATCAGTTCTTCGTCCTGATCATTTTTCAAAATGGGTTGACCAATGCCGGGTCCGAGCATCCGAAATGTGTGTTGCTGATAGCATAAGAGCCCCGTTGCAGGATCAAAGATTTTCTCGCCCTGGGGATAATTAAAATCATCCTGGATGTCGCCAGGCTCTTGTAGATCAACCACGTGGATTCCTTGATCTGACATTAAGACGACTTCGCCTTCTCGGGGGAGAGAAAAGCCATAGAGCCTGTCAAATAAGTCGTACCCTAATGGTGTGTTGAGCACCTTCCATGCAGGTTTCTGCATCATGCCCTCTTTTCTGCTGTAAAATCTCCTGGCACATGTCATCATACCGCTGGTATTCCCCTACAATAACGTTAGCAAATCCCTGGCCTGCCATACATACGTATGAGAACTGTCAAATGTTGAAAATGGGATTATGATTGCATTATAGCACCAATTGCAGTGACCTAAATGCGTTGAGATGGTTCTTTTACAGTGGAATTCAAGCTATTCAATTCTTGATGGAAATCGCCTGCAAAGAGGCGAATTAGATGTGTACCAGGATATTTACTACCACAATCACAAGGCATGTCAGAGTGGTGATGAGCACCGCGAGGTAATCGGATCGCTGATAATGAAATTCGCGCCGTTTGCTTCTGCGCCAGCCACGACGGCCTCCCCCATAGCAGCGCGCCTCCATCGCCGTTGCCAGGGTTTCGGAGCGTTTGAAGCCGCTGAGAAAC
>DASSXK010000258.1:0-8522 GCA_035703945.1 Ktedonobacteraceae bacterium
ATTACTAATCCAGTTTTCCGCTGCCTCGACGGTGATGACGCCCTGGACTTCCTCCATCAAACGAATGCCTATAATGAGGCGCTCGATGAGTCGCTAAAAGTCCCCAGGCCCGCAATTATCTTACTGGACCTCAACCTTCCCGGCACCGACGGTCGTGAGGTTCTTGAACATATTAAAGTCGATGAGTACCTGCAAACAATCCCTGTTGTAGTACTTACAACCTCCTCCAATCCCAAAGACATCGAAATCTGTTACCAAAAGGGAGCAAACAGCTACCTGCTCAAACATGTGAACCTGGAGAAGTTCAATCAAGCAATTCAGTTGCTCAATGATTACTGGTTCAAAGCGGTTGTCCTCCCTGGTAGTATCTAGAGGAAAGAATGCCAAAAACTCAGCGCGTTGTTTTAATTATTGATGATAGCCCGGAAGACTGTACACTGTTCCAACGCTATCTTATGCAAGACCCGGAATATTCCTATATCTTCAGGCAAGAAGATACTGGAGAAGAGGGTTTAGCGGCATTCATGGAACAGCCACCCGATTGCCTCCTGCTCGACTATAACCTTCCCGATATGGATGGCCTGGAATTTATGCAAGAGTTGTCTAAGAAGAACTCTGGTGATACCTTGCCCTGCGTCATGCTTACTGGCCAGGGGACCGAGACAATCGCAGTGCAAGCAATGAAAAATGGCGCTCAGGATTACCTGGTCAAAGGTAATACGACTCCTGAGTATCTACAACGGGCAGTCCACAATGCGATTGAAAAAGCCTCGCTCTTCCGTCAGTTAAAGCAGCAGCAACTCGAATTGGAACAAAAGAATCGCGAGCTTGAATTATATGCCGAAGAAAAACGTCAGCAGGCATTAATTGCCCGTAACGCCCAGCACCTGGCAGAAAATGAGAAGCTCAGCGCCGTTCTACTCTCCGATGCCAGTAGCATTTTAAGCTCTTCACTAAACTATGAGTCAACGCTTACTCGCTTTGCTCAATTAAGCACGCAAAGCTTCGCAGACCTCTGCTCGATCGATCTGGTGACTGAATATGGTCAGATTCAACGCATTGAGGTAGCCTACTCTAATCCACATCAGAAGGAAGTTGCGGAGGTTTTGAAGCGTGATTTTGCTCCCAACTTGAACAACAAGGCAGGTATTGCGACTGTTGTTCGCAGCAACAAGTCGGAGCTTATTTCCTATCTGGATGATAAGGCGATGGAGATGATAACAAATGATACATCTCATCAACGTCTCGTCCGACAAGTCAACTGCCAATCTCTTATGATTGTACCGATTAGTGTCCGTGGTCAGGTGATGGGAACAATTAGTTTCGTCTCCTGCAATCCGGAACGCCATTATACCACTCAAGATTTGAAACTGGCAGAAGAGCTGGCCCGCCGAGCCTCTCTGGCCGTGGATAATGCCCGGCTCTACCGCGAAACCCAAAAGGCGATCCAGGCTCGCAACGAACTCCTTTCGATGCTGTCACACGATCTTAAAAATCCCCTGGGCGCAATCAAGGGCTTTGTAGATTTGATGCGCCGCCGCCTGAAACGCTCGAACCTGGAAGAGCAGGAATGGCTGGAAGAGGGGCTCGACAAAGTCAACGGCTCAGTTAAACGAATGACCGGACTTCTAGATGAGCTTCTGGACCTGGCACATCTCCAGATCGGGCAACCACTTGACCTGGATCTCCGCCCGGTTGATCTTGTCAAACTGGTAAGCCAGCGCGTGACCGAACATCCACAGCTCATGAGCAAGCATCGCGTCGAACTGGAATCCTCAGAGGAAGAGTTGATTGGAAATTGGGATTCAACGCGCCTGGAGCGTGTGCTGGATAACCTGCTCAGCAATGCGACCAAGTACAGTCCTAAAGGTGGATCTATCGTGGTGAAACTTCAGCGCGAGACCCAGGCCGATAAACATTGGGCTGTATTAAAGGTAGAAGATAAGGGCATGGGCATTCCGGAAGCTGATCTCCCCTTTATTTTTGAGCGTTTCCATCGCGCTGGCAACGTTGGACAAATCGGCGGTACCGGCATCGGACTCGCCAGCGTACACCAGATTATCGAGCAGCATGGCGGTACAATCACAGCCGAAAGCAAAGAAGGTCAAGGCACAACCTTTATTGTTCGTTTGCCACTGAGTGGTCAAGAAAATGAGGGGGCAGAGCCGGAGCAACAAGCTCCTGAATCTCCTGTGGTTGGGGTCTGAGTCTCTCAGATCTCCGACCCAGCAAGAGGCATTAGCGCCTGCGGCGTTGGGCCATCCGCGCCTTCATTTGCAAGTATAGCGAGGCAATGCCTACCAGAATAACCACAGCCAGATCTCGAAAGCGTTGATGGAACAGCACATAATCAACCAGCGCCCCCACCAGAAGCAGCCCACAGATCAGCAGGGCGATCTTTTCTTCCCTTGAAAACTCAGCGCCCGGGACATTCCTCGGCTCTGGTACTTTAGACATCGCTTTTTCTCACTTTAGACACCTTCATTCAGACAGATTCCCAGAGCACAGTATCGGCTTCTGTCAGATCTGGCACATCGATTTTATTGACAAGTTTTTTTATAACGGCTTCAGGAACACTCGCAACACAGTTCTTGTTCCTGCGCAGAATCTCCCCCAATGGCGCATCCAGATAGACGATACGCACCCGCGCTCCATAAGAGATAAAAAGCTGAATCAGTGGCTCGCGTAACATACGTGTGACATTCGTAGCGTTCCACACAAACGATTGCTGCTGACGCATATAGACACGTGCCCGCTCTTTGGCGGTCTGAATAACCAGCCCCTGATTTTCTTCGGGAGCAATCCGTAGCCGCGTACGTATCTCATCAAGCGCAATCACGGGCCAGCCCTTGAGGTTCTGTTCGATCCAGTTATCCTTCCCAACGCCAGGCAAGCCAGCTATCAGCACAACTTCGAAGAGCGTATCATCATAAGCAACATAATCAGGTTGCTTATGCTCGCTCCGGAAGTACACGAAGCGACTATGCGGAGAAGCAAACTGATAGGGACCTTCATAACAGCCTAGCTCCTGGCAAAAATCCCGGAATAGCTCGATCCGCTCCAATAATTCTGACTTATCAGCACAGATTCTGCCACGTACATCCGCCTCCGCCAGCATCGCCACGTAATCCAGCCGCACGCTCATGCTGGCGGCAATGACGGCCCGTTCAGGTTGAGGCTTGTCCAGAAAATGCAAGGGCAAACCATGAAAACGGACCAACCGTGCAATCTGCTCCCTCTCAACGAAGGGCAGGGGATCTGGCAACTCAGCACCGCTCCACAGCAAGCCACGTGCCATAGACTCGCCCTTACGGGCATGACCATGAGAGCTGATATGCCCATCCTCCTCAAGCCGTGTACACTCTGGTTTGGCGACATCGTGCAGCAATGCAGCGGCGAAAACCTGCATCCTGGCCAGGTCTGGCAGCTTCCTCCAGCTCTCCAGCCGCACCAGTTCGGCCGTCACCATAGATGTATGGATACGGACATCGCCCTCAGCATGATAGATCGGATCTTGCTTCACACCGGACATCGCACGTATCCAGCTAAACTGTCGCTCGATTCCCTGCCAATCCAGGGACCAGTCCGGCGGAGTTGGGCAATAGGGAAAACTCCAGACCAATTCTATATCTTGTAACATCGTTCTCGCTATTCCATTTCATAGAGCATTAGAATAATAGCGTACCCGGCTTAAGGCAATTTGGCACTAATGGACGATCCAGCCAATGGGTTTCAGAGTCAAAGACGGTTTGTAGAAAACTCTGGCGTACGTATTTATAACGCTCCTTCACAATACCATCTTCTTCCACTTTCAGATAGAGGCCCTCCATCAAGTTGCTGGCATCGGTCTCCTTGAACATCTGAGCGACATTCAGTCCTTTTTCCTGGCAAAGTACACGCAGCCGTTCCAGATGATCTTCAGCAATACATTGCGATAGACCAATCATATCGATCAATTGTTGCACATTGCGTACCTGCCCCTCATCAAGGACTTTGACGGAGACAATAAAGGGCAGAGCCGCCAGAAACTCTCTGCGCCGCTCGGTGCTGAGAAAGACATCCTGCTCTTTATCATACACATCAAATTCCATGAAATAGTGAGGCAGATTAGTATAGAAAACAGTATGTTTGGCATATAACCATTCACCGTAGACGATGTAGCGCGTCCCCAAAACCTCCCACAGTTCGCTCACATAGCGATAGGCCCAGTTTTTAAAGAAGTGAAACTGCTTTTCACGCGGACCTCCGGTCAGGTAATGCCCTCGACTCTGAAGCAGCAGTTGTCCAGCGTCGCTAAAGCTCAGCGCGCTATTCGCGCCATCCATCTTCTCTTCAATCACAACCTGCCGTCCAGCCAGGCGATGGACAGGCATAACGGAAAGATCTTCATCGCCACGCTGTATACCAGAGCCTTCCAGGTGATAGGTTCGTGGGTATTTATAGATTTTCTGCATTGCCTTTTTTCTCTACTCGATCCTCCCAACGGCAATCATATGGCTGGGAACGTAATCGAAGTTGACACGCCCAACGCCCTGCTCTTCCAGTAGACGTTGCAGGCGCTGCTGATTAAAAAGATGAATATCACAGGAAGATAAGGAAAGCTATCGAGCAAGGGCCATAAGAAGGCTCCCCTTCCACTCCCAATATCCAGGAGAGAATCTGGTTGAATACCCTTTAAAGTCCCCAACACTTTTCGTACGCGTGGTAGCTCCATTGTACGCTTAAAGCGATGCAAGCGCAGTTCTTGATCGCGGGCAAGTCGAATGAGGGCCTCGATCTCTTCAGGAGTTAATTCATCAAGCAGCTTGCTGAAGAGTTCTGAATCTCGCTGATCCAGCAGCTTGCCGCGAATATAGGCTGCAACGAGCCGTTCAAAATACGCAACCTGTGTGTTCATAATACACGCATAATACATGATTGCCCTCAAACGAGCAATGGTATTACAGCCAGTATCCAGGGCATCCAACTTCTGAATAAAGCAAAAACCAGGACACACAAAACAACAGCAAACCCATACATCAAATCTTTTGAATATGGTGCCCCCTGTTACAATAAAAATGAGCACAGACACTCGCCAATACCTGAAAGTTTGGGAAATATTTATGGTGAGAAATGTCTTGCAAGTGAATAAACCTCGTCTTTGGCATGCTCAAGTCAGAATAAAATTCAATGTAAAGGGATGGTGAAATGTCTTTGTATCTATTAGCAAGCCCAATTGCTACGATAATCTACCCACCTCTGCTACTTAATAGTATTGGTGTAGTCCTTGCGGCAAGCACCACATTTATAATCTCTTTCTGGCTTGGATCGCTTGTATGGGCATATCAGGATATTCGCACACGTACAAATTCTTCCGCCATCCATGCCATAGCAATGCTACCAATCCTCGCCTTCCCCGTCGGCGGAGCCCTGATCTATCTGGCACTGCGCCCTGTTGAAACACTGGAAAATATTGCCCGACGCCAGATGGAAGCAGAAATCTTGCTGGAAGGGCTGGGTCTGATCATTATTTGCGAACACTGTTTCACGCAGCTTGAAGCTCATTTTCTGGCTTGTCCGATGTGCGGACAACAGGTCAAGCGGACTTGTTCAGAATGTGAGCAATTGATAGAAATGCCCTGGACTTTCTGCCCCCATTGCGGCACCGATCAGACAGAAGAGAAGAGTGAGACATTAACCACCAGCATCTTCGATAAGAAGTTTGCTGAAATTGAAAGTGTCGGCTCGGGTGAATACTTCAAGGTCATCGAAGGTAGTAACGCGGGCAAAGATCCTCAAGGGATTACAGTCGCGGAAGTACGCAAGAATTTCCCAAAAAGCGGAGCAGTTCGGGGAAGACAAAAAAAGAAGCTCAAAAGGTCACAACATACTGACAATAAAATATTAAATGCTCCAGTCAGCTAGTAAAGACCTGATTTTTTGCTCTTCCAATTCCTTTATTCCTTCTAAAATATGACAATAGATGTCTTGAATAAATGGTACACTCCTCTTGCAACATAAAATGCAAAGTATGTAAAAAGAGGAGCAAGGCACGATGCGCTTCGCGATCAATACCCCCAACTTCGATCTCTACAGTGATGTGCGCCTGCTAGCAGAACTGGCCCACGAGGCCGAGGAAGCCGGTTGGGATGGCTTCTTTATCTGGGACCATATCGGGGCCGGACCCGATTGGCCCGCGCCGGTCGCTGATCCCTGGGTTGCCCTGGTTGCGATAGCCCTGGCGACCTCGCACATCAAGTTTGGGCCAATTGTCACTCCCCTGCCACGTCGTCGTCCCTGGAAAGTGGCTCGCGAAACGGCTTCGCTTGACCAGCTTTCCAATGGTCGCCTGATTCTAGGAGTTGGGATTGGTAGCGACTTCGGCCGGGAATATAGTTGCTTCGGTGAAGCAACCGACGACAAACTTCATGGAGAAATGCTAGATGAAGGACTTGAGGTTCTAACGCGCCTCTGGAGTGGCGAAGCATTCAGCTATGAAGGCAAACACTATCAGCTCACGAATGCCCGTTTTCTCCCCACGCCATTGCAAAAACCACGCATTCCGATCTGGGTTGCAGGCGTCTGGCCTAACAAAAAACCGTTCCGCCGGGCCGCTCACTGGGATGGAGTCTGCCCAATCGGAAATAATCGCCAGTTGACCCCTCAAGATTATCAGGAGTTGACAGCCTATCTAAAGACACAACACAACGACGACAAGCCTTTCGAGGTGCTCTGCGATGGCCACACTACCGGAACCGATAAAGAACTGGATCACGCAACAATCCAACCATTCATCGAGGCCGGGGCGACCTGGTGGCAAGAGGCTTTCGACTGGAATTTTACGCTGGAACAGGTCCGCACTCGGATTCG
The DNA here is from genome assembly GCA_035703945.1 of Ktedonobacteraceae bacterium. GTDB lineage: Bacteria > Chloroflexota > Ktedonobacteria > Ktedonobacterales > Ktedonobacteraceae > DASSXK01. The sequence goes on from DASSXK010000258.1 coordinate 6,850, forward strand.
CCTGGGACCACCGAGAATCTAGCGGCCAAGATTTAACCCTGGAGCATTGTCTGCAAGCGTAGCACGGTATTCCAGTTCCTGGCAGTTCCCGCAGTTTTGAGCTTTTTCTCAATCAAAGCTGCGGGCAGTTTTGAGCGCCCCATCCCTTCCGGATAATAGATAAATAACTCCTGACCCATTAAGCGCACCTCCTCAGGACCAGCATAGCTCTGCTGAAAATCATCTAAAGCGTTGCTTTCGGGACGCTTAGCCAAAAAGAGTACAGCAACCCACTTTGCCTGCTGCTTGACCTGCTCTTGAAACGGATTACAGGCGATTATCGCATCTATCTCTTCAGATGTTCGCACAACCACACTTACACGAAAATCAAATTTAAGAGCAAACGCTTCCTCAATCTGTGCTGAAAGGAGAGCTGGCCCACCCTTTTCGCTCGTGAAAACAACATTGCCGCTCTGAATATATGTTGCAACATCCTTCAATCCCAGCTCTTCATGCAGCTCTTTCAACGTAGTCATACTTACTCCATGATGACCACCCACATTAATCCCTCGAAATAACGACACAAACCTTGTCATACGTACGCCTCCAACACCTTAATATTCGTTCTGTTAACGACTTAAGCCATTATAGCAACCTTTTGTATCAATAGGGATAACTACCTTGCACTTTAAATAAACCTTACTGACCTTCGCTTGAAAAGCTCCATCTAACACCTCCAATCCCCACTGTGACAAAGGTTTACCTTGTCTTATCACAAAAAACAAATTATAGAGCTATCAGCCATCCATGATTTTATTAATTGATGATTTTATTAAATCATTTCCTTACTAGATATGGAAATAGCATAATTAAAAGCAGAGCCATTGCATTACTTCAGTAATATCGCGGTTGCCTATTGCTATAAATATTGCTATAATTGGCGAGCTCGTCTTTAGACATCTCTTCGAGTTCAGCATAAAAAGCTCAAGCAGATGTTCAGTCATTTCTATATTTAAATACCAACGGTGAAAAATGCATATTACCCGCAAGGCTTTTCGCAGAATGCTACCTGTGAGTAGCATCTTTTTTTATAGTCTGGCAATGCTCTTCATTCTTAGCGCCTGCAATATGGGTGGCTCAGCCAGTTCAAGCAGCACGCCAGTTATCAAAAAGGCTACTCCTACCCCGACTATTGCTCTGACTACTTTTACAGCAAAAACCTTTTTGATTGGCTATCCCGCTAAATGGAATGCCACCAACCAGAGCAATATATCCAAGGTACCTGGCGTAGAGCAAGCTGAATTTGGCCAGGACATCGCGGCTGTAGTAGTGCAGTCGGTCCCTAATCCGCATAACGTTGGACCCGAAAAATATATTGCCACAATCACAAATACGGTTAGAGGTTTGACGCTTAAAAATACAAAGCCAGACAGCATCCCTACTACCGTCAAGGTCGCAAATGAAACCTGGGCCCAACAAGGCTATACTGGCGATGGCCAATCAAACGGGACGACCGTCCCTTCAAGAGCCACCTGTCTCGTGACCGATCACCTCGTCAACCATCATATGTATTCGATCTGCTTTGCGGGCGAAACCACAAACCTGACCCGAGATGAATTCCAGGCTATGCTCAATTCGTTTCAATTCAAGTAAACGCCCTAAATTTTCACATTTTTAGAACCCGGACGCCAGAC
>DASSXK010000261.1:0-4705 GCA_035703945.1 Ktedonobacteraceae bacterium
TTTCTTCTCCCTTATGTTGGATGATACTCTTGATCCCATTCCTGATGTCGCGTTTGTTTGTCTTAATGTCAAACTCGCTTTACATAGTATAAAGTAAAGTCGACATATTTGTCAAGTGAGCTTGTCATTTTGTCAAGGGAAGTTTGCTGATCTCATTATTAACTAAAAAATAGCGATCGCTCTCTTGCGGATTGCTGTGGTAAAGGATAGGCTGCTGGACAGCTATCAGGTATTGTCCCGGAGTGCCAGATACATATTTTTGAGCGATTTTACCGCACTGATCATATAAGAGTTTGTACGTCTGATGCAGAAGCAGCCGAGAAGTGATATGCTCGGAAAATGGGAGATAAAGAAGAAGAGGGAACGACCTTTTATTTTAGATTGAGCCAGGGAGTGCATGAAGAACATGGACCAACTTTTTGACAACCTCTTCTTATTCTGCTAGTATAAAAAATATAACAATATGAACAGGAGGTGCCCCGATGGGTACCATCTCCGTCCGCCCTCGCCTGGTGTAGTCAGGCAGGTGCGAGGGACAAAAACAATCGAGCGTACAATCCGCGTTAGCTAGCGTCTCCAGCATGTGGAGCGTATACTTCTGCTTTTCCCTCCATACTCACAGAGCCATTTGGTTATACACTTGCCAGCTACCCCCCACTCCAATTTCTTCTCTTCATCTTACCTGTTTGAATGGAGTAGCTGCGATGGTTTTACCTGTTCGTTCGCCCAAACCGCCTGCGCCGGTTGCGCGTCCCCGCTTGATTAATCGAGCCTTTGCCTTGCTTTGGGGGGGACAGACGATTTCTGTGCTTGGCTCGCATATTACTGGCTCCGGTATTCCCTTGATTGCGATTCTGCTGCTGAAAGCCTCGCCAGCAGAGGTTGGCTTGCTTATCGCTTTAAGTGCCGTGCCCAATTTGATTTTTAGCCTGCCGATTGGTGTTTGGATTGATCGCCTGCCACGTCGTCGCTTGTTGATTATGACGGATCTGCTGCGGGCGCTGCTCTTGCTGAGTTTGCCGATTGCCAGCCTGATTGGCTACTTGCACATGGGGCAGCTTTACCTGGTAACGCTGCTGCTGAGTACATGCACTATCGGCTTTGATACGGCCTACCAGGCCTTTCTGCCACAGATAGTAGCAAGTGACCAGCTTGTTGAGGGCAATAGCAAACTTGGCACAAGTGCCTCCCTTGCTGAGATGGGTGGACCCCCGCTGGCCGGTGTCTTGATTCAGACTATCGGTGCGCCGCTGGCTGTGCTTTTTGATGCCCTGTCTTTCCTGGTTTCGTCCGCCAGTATCTGGCTGATTCGTCCACACGAGATTCAAAAGATAGAATCTATCGAGGATCGTTCCTCTTTCTGGCGTGAGATTCACGAGGGGTTGCGTGCTCTGTCTGTCCAACCTTTACTGCGCACGCTGGCGATTTTTACGACGCTTAGCACCTTTTTTGGGGGATCATTTGCTGCGCTGTACACACTCTACATTGTGCAAGAACTGCGTATCGTGCCGGCCTTTTATGGGATTCTGGTCGCTCTGGGCGGGTTGGGGGCGCTGATAGGCTCGCTGATTCTGCCGAGGATTACCCGGCACTATGGAGTTAAACGCGTGCTTGGCTTTGGGGCCCTTCTGCATGGTTTGCTAACCCTGCTTACGCCTCTTGCAAGCGGTGGAACGCTTCTGGTGCTGGGCACACTTGGACTCTCGCAGTTGCTTGGTGATATTGGTTTTCAGCTTTTTGCTCTCAATGAACTCAGCCTGCGTCAGGGCCTGGTTGATGACCACGTACAGGGGCGTGTCAATTCAGTGATGGGCTTCCTGGTTGGTGGGATCGCGCCTCTTGGCTCGCTGTTGGCCGGCGTTTTGAGCGAATATATTGGTATCCGCATGACGCTGTTCTGCGGGTCGGTCGGGATGCTTCTGAGCGCAGTCTGGTTGTTGCTTGTGCTGACACGCCGACCAAAGTAGCAGTTGCTTGCTGCCAATCTTTAAAGACCGAAAAGCCGGAACAGTCCGATTGTTACAAGCATTGCCAGGACTGTCCCGGCCAGCACCTGGAGCATAGTGTGGGCTTTTACGCGCCAGCGTGCCCAGCCTACTAAAGCGATCAGTGGGGATAGAAGCAGGCAGCGCGGTCCAAAGACCAGGCTCAGGACGGTGACGGAACCGGCTATCCCCACCTGGTGCAGGCTGATTTTCCAGTAACGCGTAATGCCCAGAGTCAGGATGCCGCTGATTAACACCGAGACAAGTGTTGCCAGGAGCGTGGTCGAGGCATGCAACAGCAGCAGGACAATCAGGGTTGCAACTGTGCAGCCGATACTGAAGAGGAGTGGTAGAAAGCGCTGCTGACGAATACTGACATGGTGATCGCTGAAGTCCCCGCTTCTCACACCACGGCGGATAAACCAGAAGGGAGCGGCGCAGACACCTCCAGTCGTGATAGCCCACCACAGGAGTCCCAGACCAAGGTTGGGGGCCGTATGGAGCGCTATTAACAAAAGAGTTGGCAGGCCAACAAACAGCGGATTTAATATCTCTGAGACAAGCAGGGCGAACCGTAGCCCTGGAGCCTGCTCGGAAGCAAGTTGGGGTTGTTTTTTATCTTTATCAAGGATGGTCATTTTAGAATATGGGCCTTTCCTGATACGCTCCGGGAACAATCCTATCAGGTGCGCTGTTTCCTTTAGTAGAATAGTCGAATCATAAAACCAAAGGAGGCTACTATGAGCAATTTACGCGATAAACCAGAATCATACTGGAAAGAAAAGCTGACTCCTGAACAATATAAGGTGTTGCGCCAGAAAGGTACGGAGCGTGCCTTTACGGGTGCATTGTACAACAATCACAAGGCTGGCATGTATGAGTGTGGGGCCTGCGGTCAACCGCTCTTCTCATCGGATACAAAATTTGAGTCTGGTAGCGGCTGGCCGAGCTTCGATAATCCCGTCAATCTCGAAAATATTGAACTGCACGAGGATAAATCCCTCTTTATGAAGCGAACCGAGGTTCTCTGTAAAAATTGCGGCTCCCACCTGGGACATCTCTTCGATGATGGCCCTCGCGATACAACCGGCCTGCGTTACTGCATCAACTCGGCGGCCTTAAACTTCGAGCCTGCCGACGAGTCCGCTAAATAGCGCTGCTATACTGTTCTGATAGTTGCTAAACTTTTTGTGTATAGCAAGCCAGGCACTTCGTGGCATAATGCTCATTTAAGCCTGACTGTGGGAGACGTCTGCATGCTCCCACCGCCAGTTTTGAATGAGCATTGTATTTATGTACTTATTGCTGCTGTGCCGGAATCTGTTTGGGTGCCTCCTCGCGACAGCTCTCTTTCGCGGTGCGTTGTCCCAGATAGACCCAGCTAAGCAGCATGATCACAGCCAGGACCAGCACATAGGGGAGCAGCGTCCAGATGCCCTGAGCCTGGGCCAGAATTCCAGCTATCCAGGGAAAGAGTGCCAGCCCGATGATACTGACGCTTACCAGCAGTCCAATTGCGCTGGGGCCAAACCGCGCCGGAACCAGTTTTGGCAGGATCGCGACAGTCAGGGGATAGATCGGAGCCAGGCTAAATCCAATAAACCCAAAACCCAGGGCTGCTGCCACTCCCCCTGGCACAAACCAGACCAGCAACACTCCGGCGATGACCCCGCCGATGCAGCCATACATCAACTCACGTATGCCGATGCCCAACTTCTCAGCCACAACCTGAATTGTAAAACGCCCCAGCGTCAGCCCAAGCCAGTAACCACTGACGATCCAGCCCGATTGCAGCGTCCCTTGCTGGCGAGCCTCCAGCAAAAAGCTATAGCCCCAGTTTCCCAGGCTTACTTCGATGCCAACATAGATCAATAGAAAGAAAGATGCGAACCAGACAATCGGCAATTTAAGGGTTGCGCTGAGTACATTGTCTTGCTTCGACTCCTTGTTCTGAGAGGTGGCTGGTCCTGTCTGAGGTGTATAAAAGAAGAAAAATAATCCAAGCGTCATCAGGACGTTCAGTCCCGCCATGATCAGATAGATCGTATTCCAACCCCAGGTCAGGGCCAGGATCGCACTCGACATCAGCGGTCCAAGCAGCGATCCAACTCCATAAAAGGCGTGCAGAAAGTTAAGCTGCGTGGTTTGACGCGGTAAGGCAGTGATGAAAACATTGAAGCCCGTTTCGATGATGCCAATTCCAAGGCCAATCAGTAAACGCGCCAGTAGCAGCAGCGCAAACGGCAGCTTTACCCCAAAACCCAGTTGCCCGATAAAGAGAATAAGCGTTCCCAGAATCACAAACCAGCGGACCCCAAGCTTCTCTGTCAGTGGGCCGCTGGCCAGCGCCGAAAGAAAATATCCAATTGAAGAGACAAGGAAGAGTAGCCCTATTACGGCGTCGTTCACATGATAGTCGCTGCTAATACTGGGTAGCACGACTCCATTGGCTCCTCCAGCCAACCCCACAAACACAAACCCAATAAAAGACAGACTGAGCGGAATCGCAAGACCTGGCGAGGTTCGTTTACTCAAAAGATGTACTCCTGGCATATGAGGACTTTTGTTATGGTATTCTAAAATATACGTACGTCATCTTATTATAACTTCTTATTTCTGCTATCTGTTTCCCCCCTCCCTCGCCCTCTTTCCAATGAAACTTGAAACGCTTGACATTACCACAATCCTTACGTTATTATACCCACAAGAAATATAGCCAC
>DASSXK010000301.1:0-2892 GCA_035703945.1 Ktedonobacteraceae bacterium
CCGGTGACGACCTCGATTCCATCGGCCCGCAATATCTCGGCAAGCAGTTCGGATACGTCGGGATCTTCCTTTGGAAGCAGACGATCGGGGCCTTGAATCAGCGTCACCTGTGTCCCCAGGCGTGCAAATGCCTGGCTCATCTCAACGCCGATCGGTCCACCACCAACGACCAGTAGCGAGGCCGGCAGATGCATTAGATCAAAGACCGAGGCATTCGTCAAATACCCAACCTCCTCAAGTCCGGGGATCTCCGGAATTGCCGGGCGCGAACCGGTCGCAATAATTGTATTGCGACTGATGACCGATTCCCCATCCAAAAGCAGCTCGGTCGGTGATTTGAAACGCAGATTGCCGAAGCGAACAGTCACATCCTTGACATAGATCTCCTCATTTTTATGGACCCTGCCAATCACACCCTGAATGTAGGCATTAACGCGCCCCAAATCTACTTCAAAAGAGCTCGCATTCAAGCCAAGCTGGGCCGCCTGCTTCGCCTGGTTAATCACACGAGCTACGTGAATCAAACTTTTGCTAGGAACGCAGCCAGTGTAGAGGCAATCCCCACCCAGCCGCTCTTTATCCACCAGCAGCACGCTGGCCCCCAGGGATGCGGCGATCCGTGCGGCCGTCAGACCACCCGATCCACCACCAATGATCGTTACGTCGTATCGTGACATATTCTTGATGACTCCCAAGTATAAGTGAACTCAATTTTAATAAAGACAGACGGTGGACGTTAACCACCGATCTTCAATAGAGTGGGAAACAGGCCGCTGCATGAGACATTCATCATACATTCTGCGCCCTGCACGTATTATAATGCGTATTATTAATAGAGGCTCACTTTGAAGCGCGAAATAAAGTCTGATGAGGAGTTTTTTTATGACACAGGAAGCCGAGAAGCCAGCAAAGCTTCAAGAACATACCATCTGGCAAGATGGACAGAAGCCAGAACCTTGCGTGATCGTGATTTTCGGAGCAACGGGTGATCTTTCCCAGCGTAAAATCATCCCAACGCTTGCACACCTGGTTCATGATCATCCGGTGCCAGAAGGGTTCTCAATTGTCGCATTTGCCCGCCGCCCACTTGATGATGAGAAATGGCGTGAAATGGCCCTGGATGCGGTCAATAAATATATGCCCGAAGACGATAAGCTTGATAGCGACGCTCAAAAAGCCTTTGCCAGCAGGCTTTTTTATTGTCAGGCCAATTTCGATGACCGGGCAGGTTATCAAAAGCTCTCGGACCTGCTGGACAAACTGGACAAGGAGCGCGGTACACGCGGAAATCGCCTCTTCTACCTGGCAACGCCGCCCGACCTGGATTCCGAAATCATCGAGCAACTTGGTAAGGCCGGTCTAAATGATCATCATTCCCCTGACAATAACGGAGGGGAGAAAGCCTGGACGCGTCTGATCATCGAAAAGCCCTTTGGACACGACCTGGCCTCGGCCCAGCAGCTCAACAAGGAACTGGGACGGGTCTTTCACGAAGACCAGATTTTCCGCATTGACCACTATATGGGCAAAGAGACTGTCCAGAATATTATGGCCATGCGTTTTGCCAACGGCATCTTTGAGCCTCTCTGGAATCAACGCTACATCGATCACGTCCAGATCCTGGTCGCTGAAGAGCTCGGTATCGGAAGCCGGGCCGAGTTTTACGATCATGCAGGCGCGATCCGCGACATTGTCCAGAACCACGTTATGCAAGTTCTCTGTCTGACGACAATGGAGCCACCAGTCGATTTCGCGGCCGATTCGATCCGCGACGAAAAGGTGAAAGTGCTGCGTTCAATTCCAATTTTCACTCCTGGTGAGGTCGCTTACCGGACTGTACGCGGCCAATACACGGCTGGCACCGTCAATGGAGAGCACGTTCCAGGCTATAAAGAAGAGCAAGGGGTCGCACCCGATTCAACGACCGAAACCTTCGTGGCCCTGAAACTGTTTATTGAGAACTGGCGCTGGGCCGGGGTTCCATTCTATATCAGGACTGGCAAACGTCTTCCCAAGCGCAGCACCGAGGTCACTATTCAATTTAAACGTGTCCCGCACCAGTTGTACAAGCCATCGGAAACGACCGGCCTGCAACCGAATCGCCTGACAATTCGCATCCAGCCAGACGAAGGTATGACCTTGAAATTTGGGGCGAAGGTTCCTGGCGCGGCCCGCCACCTGCGCAGCGTCGATATGGACTTTTACTATAAAGCCTTTGGGATTCAGTCACCAGAGGCCTACGAGCGCCTGATCGCCGACTGTATTATGGGTGACTCAACCCTCTTCATTCGACGTGACGAGATCGAAGCGTCCTGGCGCATTATTGATAGCATCACATCGATCTGGAAGACGATGCCATCCACCACAGTCCATCCCTATCCTGTCGGCAGTTGGGGTCCTTCGGCCGCCGATACACTGATCGAAAACGATGGCCGCCAGTGGGACAATCCCTAAATCCTTTTGACACCTGCTTGCTCCCGTTCCAGTAGATGAAGAAAGGCGGATGCCCTGCTCACGTGCTTATACACACAGCAGGGCATCCGCACGTGTAGCCGCAAAAGGCAGTCGTTGATCAGCAGGAATACGATTTTTATCGCATCTGAAGATGGCTTTCGCCAGCAAGGAAGCATAGATGCTCATCCCTCAAGAAAACAAAAAAAGAGCCAGGATACATAAGTATCCCGGCTCTTGAGTATTGTACGTATAGTTTAGGAGTTCAGAGCATCGTCGACTTTACGCTCGACCTTACCACCGGTCTGCTGCACTTTGCCTTCGACTTCTTTGGCACGGCCCCTGGCGGCCTGATCGTCGTTACCGGTAACTTCGCCAAATTTGCGCTGAACCTTACCACCAACTTCCTTGGCCTTACCAGCGGCGGTGTCTTTGGTGCCC
>DASSXK010000380.1:0-2400 GCA_035703945.1 Ktedonobacteraceae bacterium
CGTAAGACCGCTCCAAAGCGTTTATTAAGCTCCTGAAGAATCGTTTCCTGCACGCTATTTGCTTCAGCGTCGGTTAGAGTCCGATCTGTAGCCTGGTAGACAAGCGAATAGGTCAGGTTCTTTTTCCCTTCTGGAATTGGCTCTCCAGTATACACATCAAAGAGTCGAGCGGCATAAAGCAGTTGGCCTGCGCTCTGCATCATCGCCTCTTGAAGCTCCTGTGCTGGCACCTGCTGATCGACGATCACGGCCAGATCGCGGGTCAGCTCCTGCTGGCGTGAGATTGGCTCGTATGTCAGCCTTGCCGGGGCAGCAGTGTAAAGTGTCTCCAGATCAAGTTCCGCCAGATAGGCCCGATAGGGCAGGTCATACTGCTGTTGAACCAGCGGATGAACTTCACCCAATACCCCCACCGGATGGAACGTGCGCTCGCCAGGATTTGCAACCTCAAGCTGGGCGCAGCGACCAGGATGGAAACTCGGATGCTGGGCAGGTACAATCCGATAGTCCTTGATATGCAAGCGCTCAACCAGCGTTTCTACGGTGCCTTTCAGATCATAGAAATCGGCCTCCCGACCCAGTTCTGTGTGCCAGGAAATTCTAGCCGGCCCACACAGTGCGATACCAACCGTGCGGCGCTCATCAGGTTGTTCATGAACCTGAGACGCTGGGAGATAGCGTCTTCCAACCTCGAAGAAGCGCAGATCTTCGTGGCTACGTTTATAGTTCTCCTGCACTGTCTCCAGCATATTGCTCATCAACGTGACACGCAGACTCTCCAGTTCTACAGTCAGAGGATTCACCAGGATAACGGCTGGCAAAGAACTGGCATTGAAAGCACGATCGGCCGCCCAACTCACATTTACCCCTTCCCAGCCCAGGAGTGCTTGCGCAGCTTCCTTCGAAGGATAAGGCAACAACTTAGCCGTTCGTGCCCGGCTCGTCAAGGCATAGGAGATCACTTCATTCAGACCGGCCCCGATCAGAATGTCGCGAATCTCATATTCACGCTCAAACCAGTGATCTTTGGATGGCTGAGGCAGCGGACCTGCTGGAATAGTGCTGGGAATCCGATCATACCCCAACAGACGAACAACCTCTTCAACCAGGTCAGCCCCCTCCTCAATATCCTTGCGATAAGTTGGGATTGTAACCTGCATCTCTCCCGCTTGCTTATCCACAACTTTCACCTGAAAGCCGAGCGCCTCTAGAGCCTTTGCCGTCTCCTGGATAGAGGGTTTAACCGCCGTTAGCCACTCAATCTCGGATGTCGAGAACAGCAATGTGCGCGGCTTCGCTGGCTCCGGATAGAAATCTACAATCCCTGGAGAGATAATCGCCCCCGCCAGATCCTGCATCAACTGAGCAGCGCGATTCGCTCCCAGGATGGTCAGCTCGGGGTCCAGACCTTTCTCAAAGCGACTTGAGGCATCAGAGCGCAGACCCAGGGCGACAGAGGTACGCCGTACACTACCAGCCGCGAAATTCGCGGATTCAAGCAGCACCGTCGTGGTGTTATCGTTGACTTCACTGATCGCGCCACCCATTACACCTGCAATCGCCGTTGGTCCCTCAGGGTCAGCAATCAGCAACATATCTGGCTTGAGTTTGCGCTTGACACCATCGAGGGTCTTCATCGTTTCGCCCTCGCCTGCGCGACGAACAATAATCTCTTTCTGACGGATCAGATCGTAATCGAAACCATGCAACGGCTGGCCGAACTCCAACATCACATAGTTGGTGATATCGACGATATTACTGATCGGGCGCATCCCAGCGGCCAGAAGTCTGCGGCCCATCCAGCTAGGCGAAGGAGCAATCTTGATCCCACTGACGATTCTGGCGCTATAACGCGGACAAAGCGAAGCATCTTCAACCCTGATCTTTACCATTTCAGCGGCAGGGGTGCCCTTTTCATGCAAAACAGGTTGAGGGATACGCAATGGCTCACCCGTCAGAGCAGAGACCTCACGAGCGATTCCGATTATCGAAGAAAGATCGCCTCGGTGCGCCTTGATCGAGAACTCCAACACCGTTTCGCTGAACAGATCCGCCAGCGGCCGATTCAGAGGAGTGTCTGGTTCCAGGATATAGATGCCTGCATGATCATTACCCAGGCCCAGTTCACGTGGCGAGCAGAGCATTCCCTGTGAGACATATCCAAACTTTTTTGACTCGCTAATCGTTAAGTCACCGATCCGAGCTCCTGGTAGGGCCAGAGGAACCTTGTCATTCACGGCGATATTTGGGGCACCACAGATCACATTCAACTCTCTGTTTCCTGTATTGATCCGCGTATAATTCAGATGATCTGACCCTTCGACCTTTTCCAGGTGAACAATCTGGGCCGTAATAATCTTATCGCCCCATTCGGAGCCGATCCGCTCAATGGACTCTACT
>DASSXK010000651.1:0-6165 GCA_035703945.1 Ktedonobacteraceae bacterium
TCACTGAGGGCGTAGGTTGTTTCGACGGCTGCTGCCAGTTGGTGCAGTATCGGGATTGTCAGGCTGTCTTGATCGTTCAGACTTTGCAGGGCGGGCGTGATATATTGCTGCCAGGGTTGCTGCAAGCCCTCGTAGAGAGGACGATTGAAAAAGTGTTCGGCGATATATTCGTCCAGTCGTAGTTCAATGGCCGCATTTGTCGCGCCAGGTATCTGATAGCTATAGCTTGCAGCAAGCGCATTGATCCAGGGATTAAAGGCCAGATCGGTCGCGATATGGGAAAGGTAGCCAAGCGCAAAGGCCAGCGCCTGACTGCGCAGCGCGGGTGAAGGGATATGTGTGATTAATTCCAGGTAGGTGAGTACCAGATTCCCACTACGCTTACGGTGGAGCATTTCTGACCAGGGAATGGATTTATGGCCGTTCATTGCGAAATTATGGCTGCTCGCAGAGGAGCGGTCGGACTTTTTTCGAAAATAAGAATGTTGATCCAGCATAAAATCCGGAGTGAGTGCGCCTAAGAAAGCCATCGAAGAGAGATCGCTGCCTGGATAGCGAAATTCCATTTCTGGCAAAGGGTCTGTATTCCAGACCGCTCCAGCGGGCGGCGTTTCAGGAGGGGAAACCCAACCCTGTGAGCGGCGGCGCAAGGCTGTCGCATCCATGATCAGGGATTGTAATCCACTTGTAGCGTCCTGGCTTCGGCGTGCTGTTTCGATCAGGATATACCAATGTGTAAGAAATCCAGGCATAGTGAACGTCTCCTCAGCTATCGCTATTGTCTATCTGGTGCCCGACGAGCATTCCTTCAGCGTTTATATACAGTTTAACCTGATAGATGGCACTATTCAGCGGGACTGTCGTTTGTGACGCTTCCTCCTTGTGCTCTATGAAATCGAGGCTAAAAGCCAGTTCATCGCTTATTGTAAAAGCTGGTGTAGCGGGCGGCGATTTTTTCAAGAACGGGCGTAGGATCTGAAGTCGCAAAATTTCTTGTACGATTGGAAGCTCCTGGATGCGAAAGAGCTGAAATTGTTTTCCCTCTGATCGCTGACCAGAAGGGGTTACTTGTACGCTCTGTCTCACCTCTTGATTGGTGGTTGTTTGGATGATACGAACTTGCTCCTCTTCCTCTTTCGCGGGTTCTTGTGTAGATGTTGGTGCTGTTGTTTGAGCGGGTAAAACAGGGAGGAGAATGCGCGGAACAATAACTTCGAGATGTACGATTGGCCGCATATTTTATTTTCTCCGTGTTGAATGTCGCGTGAGAAGTGTATGCTGGAAGATATAGTTATTGTACCCGTTTTCCAAAGCGGATGCAATGTATTTTTAATCTCTGTTTAAGGTATGCTTCTTCATGTGCAGCCCTTGCTGGCGTTGATTTCCCTGGATCGACGCTGTTTTTGCAGGAGGAATCCTTGCCTGGTGAAGAGTATGAAGTCGCCCCGGTTGCGTAAAAGAGGCGGAAAGAGTAAAATCGAAAAGAATAAAAATAGTGTGATTGTCTGGAGTGTTGGTTTTTATGGAGAAACCTTTAAGGAGACCGAACACGCCCATCTCTGCCCAACCCTCCCGTGATGTGGCTCCGCGCCAGCTCATGGTCACCACGAGTGTGGTTATTTTTGCTATCAGTGATTGGTCGCTCTGGATTCTGCTTCGTGAAGGGCCCTGGGGTCCTCCGATGCGCTTAATCCTGGGAAATGAGTCAGTAGGTGAGGCGGTAGATCGTACGTTGGGGGCGCTTCTCAGGTGGCCTGATCACTCTACACTGCTACAATTAAAAGCGGGATGGCAAGAGCAGCAGGTCCAGGTCTGGGGGAGTACTGAACAGGGCACAGCCGTCTCCTTAATTAATTGTGTCTTGTTGCGTGCGAATCGGGATGGCTTGCGTCCAAATCTCCATCTTCACCCTGTTCCCAGTCTGCGCGTGGCCTGGACACCTCTGGCGGATATTGAATCCGGAAAACGTTCCCTGGATAAAGATGTGCACCCTGTTTTGATGACAGCGCTGGAAACCTTACGTTCAACAATTCAGCGCGACCCCGAACTGGTGCTACGATATTTGGCCGATATGGGCGATGCCCCACGTATTGATCGCTGGTGGCTTGATGACATCCAGGCAGGCGCAAATACGAGTAAATTAACGCAGCCCCTGGGCAACTTAAAAGAGCCTGTGACTGGCAATGGCAATCTGACCCTGGCTGAGGCGGCGCTATTGTACCAGGCCTTCTTTGCCGCGAATGAGCAGGTTGATCTTCCTGGCTTGCGGCGACGTTTTCTGGCGACCAAACAACTTGAGGGACTGGATCTGGAGCGTCCCGTACGTGGCCGCGAAATTGAGTGGCGTCGGACAAGTAAGGTCTATCGCTATCTCAAACCTCCTTTTTAGATGCGAATTAGAGAGAAAAGAAGCATTTGAGTAAAGTTTTTCGCTTGAATGATTCCTTTCTATCTGGTAGCATTTGGTTATTCCAGTGATTAACCCAACGCAATCTTCGAACTGATTCTACACGGAGTTTCTTACTAGCTGGAATTTGCTCGCGGACATCGGTGGTATAATATGCAACAAGATGCAATCCGCTTTGGAAGCGATTGCTCACAGAAGAGGTTACACCAGTCTGGTCACTTGAACCACACATAGGGGCGTCCGTATTGTGTGCGGTTGTTTCCTCGTAATTGAGAATGTGGAGATGTGTGGACACAAGTAGAAAGGCAGAAAATAAAGCACATGGCAAAGGTAACAACTGGAACAGGCGATACAGGGTATACCGGTCTCCTTGGCGATCAGCGCGTGGCGAAGTATGATCCTCGCCCTGACACTTTTGGAACGATAGATGAAGCGACATCCGCGCTGGGTTTGGCGCGAGCAAGTACGCCTGATCCTAGAGTCAAAGAGATCATTTTTCATATTCAGCAAGACCTGTACCTGCTCATGGCTGAACTGGCAACTCTGCCCGAGAATTATGAAAAAATGAATTTTCGCATCACTGAAACACATGTGAAGAAATTGGAAGAGATCGAAGAGTCGTTGAAAAATGAAGTCGAGATCCCCAATAAATTTATTGTACCAGGTGATACTGTCGATGGCGCGGCCCTGGATATGGCTCGCACAATTATTCGACGAGCTGAGCGGATGGCTGTAAAGTTGCTTCACGAGAACGTCATTGCGAATGGCGAGGTTGTGCGTTATCTGAATCGTCTGTCCGATCTGGTCTTTATTCTGGCGCGCTATCGTGAAGTGAAATCCTCGCTGGCGCATATACCCAAATCAACCAGCTAAGCAACTGTCTCTTATAGCGGAGGGAATCTCGTTTTCCCTCCCTACTCTATGTACTTGCGTTTGACGTTTAAAGCTTTTCCCCCCTGATATTCCTCAATTAAATCTGTATGGGTTTTCAAGATTCATTGCTAAAAATGAGACAAATAGTATTGTCAGCGCATTCTCTTAGAAAAGAGATAAAAATAAATATGTCTATGTAGTTATAAATTTCAATATCAGGCCATTCACTTCGCTGACTGAAGGCGCTTGAGAAGACAGGACGAATTTGCTGACTGAAGGCGCTTGAGAAGACAGCAGCAGTGTTGCCAGCATCGCTCAAGTCAGAGTTGCCAGCTTGTCAGGTGTTCAGGAGACGCGAAGTGTCTTTGGAATGGTTAGCAGAAAGTTAGTCGTCTATCAAATTATGTTGAAAAGGTGCTCCTTGCGGCCGCGAAGAGCTTTGATGGGCCATTAACAATAAAAAATCCAGTCGGCAACGCCACTTGTGCATGGTCGTTCGGTACATTAGAAGCATAGGATTCTTAATTCTCCTATGCGTCTTTATGGGCCTGTTTGCCCAGCTAACTGAGTCGCTACCTCTATGGGGCATTATGAATGTATTAGAGGAAGAGCCGCGTTTAACGCTTGAAGCATGCAATGGTTCTGTATCAGCATTTGAGGCACTGGTGATTCATTATGAACCACGCATCAGACGCCTGATTTATAATATGACTCATGACGTACATTTGACACAGGACCTATGTCAAGAGACATTTTTGGCTGCCTATCGTGCGATGCCTAAAATGGATGGTGCCGGGCTGAATTTTGCACCCTGGCTGTATCGTATTGCGCTTAATCAGGTAAGGAGTGAATGGCGGCATCGGAAATTGATTGTCTGGCTTCCTTTCACGTCTTTGCGAGGAACGCGGGAGTCCTTTGAAGGCTCAGCCGAGAAGCCGGGTGAAGAGTATCTGGTTAGCCCGGATGTTTTTGAGGAGGGTGTAATGCAACGCGATCTTGTCAGACAGGTTCTGAACCAGATGTCTGATCCGGCTGTGGTCTGTCTTCTCCTGGATGCGGAAGGCTTATCATATCGTGAAATCGCGTTGGTTGTTCAAGATTCTCTACCTGCCGTGAGAAGCCGCTTGAACCGTGCTCGACATCAGTTCCAGCAAATCTACACTCAATTAGATCAAGAGGGGCTTTTATGACGTCATACGATCCGCTCACATCTCCACGCTGCCCTTACCACAAGGATTGTGTCCGCTTGCTGGATGATCTGTTAGATTCTATGGCTTCGCCAATAGAGGTATTGGAACTTGGACCAGGGGATACAGAGCGCCTGTCTCAGCTCTCAGCTCACTTGCCGACCTGTTCATCATGCCGCTCAACTGTAACCAGGGCGAAAAAGAGCCGGGATTACCTGCGCATAGCCTTACAGGATATTTTGCTAACTGATGAATTAGCCGTTCCCTCTACGACGCCCCGGGCGCTGGCAGCGATTCATGCAGAGAACCGTCCGCAGGTAAAATCTTTCCGCCCGCAACAGAATAGCTATCTTCGCGTGCAGCCTCTGCCCTTGGCTCCGGTCTATGAAAAGGCCAGGGCACCCTCTGGGCGTTTCTCTCCCACGAGAACGTTGAAGCATTCTACTCGTAATGGGCTGGCACTCGCGGTTGTGGCGATGCTCCTGCTTGCTGTCTTTGGCCTGATCAGGTATCAGGTTTCTCAGCAAAGCTCATTTGCTTCTTATCAGTTTTCCTCGCAGGGTTGGGACAATCTGGCCTTTATGCGTAAGAGTGTTGATTCAGGGGCTACAACCCTGTTTAACATTAGCTCTGCTATGCTTTCTCATTCCACGCTTGTGCCACCAGCTGACTTGACTACAATTGAGCAGTCACAGGTCTCTCCCGATGGGAAGAATTTATTTTATTCAGGTTTTGATGCAAACAATGTTTTAAATTTTTATACTCTCCAGTCGGGCGGGCGAAAGGGTCCATTGTATAGTAGCTTCGGGGATCAATCGGCACAGGCGCTCTGGCTGGATAATCAGCAACTTATCTTTGTGACGAATGATCAGGGGATATTTACGATCAATATACACACGGGTAAGCAGAGCAATCTGTTCCCCCGTTCTTTCATGGGACCCGGGAGCTTGCAGTTCTATCAGAATGGGTACCTGTATTTTATGGATAATGAGCAGTTAGGACATTTGATGCGTTTTAGCTTAAGCGACGGATCAATTGATCAGATTTCACGTTGTCCTGATGGTCATAACTTTAGATTGAGTAATGACGGCAAGACGGTTGCCTTTGAGTGTATCAGCAACTCAGGCATTTATGAAGTGAATGTTGATGGTACGAATAATCACCTTGTACATGTACAAGCAGGTGAAACGCTGGTTGGGTTTGCCCCCGACGGTTCGTTGCTGGTTATGCAAAGCGAAGCCGGGAAGAATACGTTGAAACGTCTCTTGGACTCAAATATACAAGAACAGACCCTTGCCGATGAGATTGCGCCTGGAGCGATATTTATCCATGACGAGAATATCTATCTGGCCCCGGATGGGCACGCCCTGGTAGTCATTGGCGAAAGCAAGAATGGGAGCGATGAAGCCTGGTTAACAGAGCTTGATGGCTCCTCTAATGTTCGCGAGCTGACTTCTGCTTCTACTGGCCAGGTGCTGATTTTTGTCGGTTGGAGTAAACTTGCCTCCCTCAAATACTAATTCAGTTTCTTTATCGGTTTCCTGGTCACTCCAACAACTCCGGTAAGAGTATTCCCATTTTTTGATCTCTATTGACGAGCATCCCCTGACAACCTCTTTTTGCCTGAAATAGAAACATGTGGATTTTTGTATCAATCTGGAAAATCTAGCGCTTTTCGTTAAAAATCATCGAGAATTT
>DASSXK010000422.1:0-7065 GCA_035703945.1 Ktedonobacteraceae bacterium
CAGGGCAAAGGAAACAACCAACGAGCCATCAAAGAACACGACAGGACTGTAGACAGGATCGTCCTCGCGTCTGGAACGAGCGCACTGCTCCATCTGCACACGCAGCGTATCTACCTCTAACAGGTAGCGATGCAGGTTAACCTGCATCTCGGAATAGGGATAGCTATCAGGATCGGCTTCATCCTGACGGGACTCATCCATGATCTCGTCGGGGGAGAGCACCTCCATCCGGACATCTTTGGTATAGGCCCGACCACGCGAGTGGGGATTCACGAAGTAGCCGACCTGGATCAGCGCGACGGGTATTGAGACATCCCGTGAAGGTTGCAACTGGCTACCATCGACGGCAACAGTGGTGACACCCTCGATACACTCTGCCCAGGAGCGGGCCTGTTCGTGATTCGCGAATTCATTGCCAAAGGGCAGGCAAGGACCAGTGTAGGATTGCAACCCGGCTTTAATCAGCCAGCGATCAAACTCGATCGTTGGACGCGCCCCGGCTGACTGCGTCAGGCCAGGCGGCGGCAACTGGTCCTCGACTTCAGCACTTGATTGATACTCTTGATAGAGGCTCTCCAGGGCTTCGCGATAGGACTGGAGCTGCTCGCTGAAAGAGCCATCGTAGACCGAAAATTGTCCTCGTTTTATGTTAAGCGCCTGTTGAAGTTTACCTTTATGAAGCATAGATTTGTTCCTGATCCTTTGGCATCATAACTTCTTCCTCACTCATTAACTGAGTTTCGCTATCCACCTTTTTCAGGCGCACGATGCTATCCAGCCCCTGCTCAAAGGTATCATCGTGACTGATCACGATCAACTGGTCGAATCCACGCACGCGCCGAATCTGTTCCGCGAGATTCATGCGCCGCAGTTCATCCATATTCTGGGTCGGCTCATCAAAAAAGGCGATATTTAGATTGGAAAGCTTTTTAAGCAGGGCCAATCGCACGGCCAGGGCGGCGCTCATCTGCTCGCCACCGCTCAACTGCTGGAAGGTACGATTGACACCCTTGCGGTTAATCTGGATTTCATAATCGTTCAACCAGGCCAGGTGGGAGCTGCGATCACCCATGATCTCTCCAAAGATACGATTAGCCTCTGCCGAAATATCGCTCAGCAAGGCCTTTAGAACATAGGGAGCCGCTTCCTTTATGATATTCCGGAACTTATTGAGCGTGGCAAGCAATTCATCGAGGGTATTTTTTTCTTTGCTGGCCGCTTCAAGTTCGACCAGGAAGGCTTCGGCCTTCACGATCATTTCCTTCAACTTGCCAAGGTTCTCTTGCAGATGCTTCATGGATTCAGCCAGGGCTCTCAACTCGCCATTCAAGCGGGTACATTCGGCCGCGACCGCCTCTAGCATCTGAGGCTGGTAGGCAGCGTCGGCGGTACGATAGACTTGCTCAGCGGCGAGACGTTTTTGTTCCCAGCCACGGGATTTTTGGAGGGCCTGCTGATGGCTCTGCTCTCGCTCCGGCAACAGGCGAGCTGACTGCTCGTTTTGCAGATAGGTTGTATGGCCAGTCTGGGTCTGTCGCAAGCACTGCTCATGGGCACCGATCTCCTGATCAAGCATGTCGAAGACGGCTAGTTGTTGCTCCAGTGCCTGCAACTGTTTTTCGATCTGCTGCAAACGCTGGCGGGAGGCTTGAAGTTTCTGCTGGTAGTCTGGTTCCAGCTTGATGGTGTTCTGCTGCTCACGACTGGAGCTGCGAGGATCGTCCAGATCTTTAAGCTCCTGGCGAACCTGGGCCAGTTGATCCGAACTGCTCGAAAGCTCCTGAATTTGTTGCTTGCGGCTATGCATCTGCTCCAGACGCTGGCGGGCTTGCTCCTCAAACTGCTTGAGCTGGGAATGCAAGGCGTCGAGGCGGCGCACCTGCTGTTCTGCCTGCTTGCTTTCTTCGCAGGCTTTCTGGAGGGAAGGCAGCCGTTGTTCGCTGGCGGCCAGGGTATCCAGCTCTTGTTTGAGGGAAGCTAGCTCCTGCTCAAGCTGCGTCTGCTCCTCTGCGATACGTTGCAGGCTGAGCTGGCAATCATCCCGGCGCTGCTGATACTGATCAACGCGATCCAGGGCATCGACATATTTCTTGATCTGCTCCAGGCGTTTTGAAGAGGCGGCTTGCTTTTGGACTAACTGGGCCAGAGTGTCACGATCGGTCGTCAGCAAGCCATCGAAATAGGTTTCAAGGCTGTTCTCGCCTCGCTTCTGGATATTCAGGCAGGGCTCACGCAGGAAGGGGCAGAGGCCACCGCCGGACTCCTGACGGGCCTTTTCGTAGCCCTCGATATTGCCTTCGAGACGGAAGCGCTGCTCGGAGAGACGATTATGGGCATCCTGGAGTTCGATAAATGTTTCGGCTTCGTGGCGATGCGCCTCAATCTTGGCAATATTGCTCTCAGACTTTTGCAACTGAACGGTATATTTCTCGCGATCCTCAATTTTCTGCTGAGACTGACGTTGCTTTGTCTCTAAAGCCTTTTGCTTGACGGCTCGTTCAGAGAGTTTCGTATTGAGCTCGGTTAGTTCAGTTGTGCGGGCCGACAAAAGACTGGCAAGAGGCTGAAGTGGCTCAATCGAGGCGATCTGCTGACGCAGTTTTTCCTGATTGTCTTCCCCTTGCTTATGCTGCTCAGCAAACTTGCGGTATTCGTTGCGATAACTTTGCAGGGTGCTTTCCTGTTGCAGAAGCTTCTCGCGCTGGCCTTCCAGTTCTAGCTGGCGTTCAACCAGGGGAGCGAGGTCAATCAGCTTGTTTTTTGCCAGTTCGACCTCTTTTAGGCGCTCCTCAATGCTATTGTTTTGGGTCTGATAGCGGGTCTGGTTGGTTTTTAGATCGGCATGTTGCTGACGTAATGTGGCACGTTGCTTCTCTTGCTCACGGAGTCGCAGGAGATGTTGTTCGGCCTCCTGATGGGCCCGATGATCGGGAAGGCTGGCCTGGACAGCGGCCTGGGCGGTGCGGGCCACTTCCAGGTTTAGCCGGGCGTTGGCAAGCTCACCGGCTGCGAGATCCTGCTGGCTCTTTGCGTGGTCGAACTCCCGTAACAGGCGCGTGACCTCTTCGCGCTGGCGCTCAAGCTCTTCCCGGCGCGTATTCTGAGCGGAGAGCTGTTGGAGCAGGTTGGTATTTTGAGTATGCTGATTTTGTTCTTCTTCACGATACACTTCATACTGCTGGCGCCAGTCATTAAGATTCTGCGTTTCGTAGTTCAGCCTTGTGATAATACCTTCCTGAACTTGAAGTTGCTTCTCGTATTCATTCTTTGTGTTCAGCAGATAGTCGGAGGCGTTTTTATAATCCTCAATCTGGAAAAGCGCATCAAAGGACTTTTTGCGGTCGGCGGCAGTTAACAAAAAATTAGAAGTAAAACGGCCCTGCTGGACACCCAGGGCATCGTCAAACAGACGTTTGAGGGAACGTTCACGCTCAACCCCAAGCAGCTCGTAAAGCTTGGACTGCACATCAGCGCGTTGCTCCAGGCGCATATCGGCTTCGCGATCATAGACCTGCCAGAAGGCTCCAGAGCCGCAACGACGCTCAACGGTATAGGCCCGATCATCGTTACCGATCAGGTGGACAACGACCTTGCCGAAGTTCTCGCCTTCGCGCACAAAAAGCTTCTGGCTATAAGGGAGGGAATCAAAGAGAGCAAAACCGATAGACTCCACAATCGTCGTCTTCCCCGCTCCATTTGCCCCACTAATGGCAGTCGTCCCCGGCCGAAAATCAATCGCGAGGTGGCGATAGCTTTTGATGTTTTCTAATTCAACTCGTGTCACGAGCATATGTTGTTCAGCCTTCCCAGGAAGCAAGCAGAGATGCAATATCTCTTACTCTACTATTCTTTGCCTGCAAGTAAAAAGTGGAAATTATTCAGAAATCTCGTCTGTATGACACAAAAACAGGGGATGCCAGACGCTTCGCCGAGGGGAGTGTGGATCTATCCATTCTTCCCCTCAAAATACCAGTAAAAATAGAATAGTCTCTCAGGCGCATTATATCATGGAGTGGTACAGCCAAAAGCTTGAAAAAGCTGACCATACCAGTGTTTGTATCTAAATTACTAACTTCAACAGTGTACTATGTAGGAACTGGAATATAATTACTCCAGTTACCCTAAAGGCGTCTATTATGCGTTACAAACGCCATATATACGACTAAAATGTTATTTTCAGAGGAAAATAAAACCAACTGACTCAATAAGCGTATATCTTATTAGAGAAAACATCACAAAATAACGCTAAATTTTACATGATGTACAAGTTATGTCAGCCTTTCGACCCAGGTGCCACAGGCTGATCATAGAAGAACGTACAAAATGGAATAGACACAAGAGGAGCGAACGATGAAGAATGTAAAAAGCCTCTCCTATATGTGCTTACCTCTCTTGATGCTTTTACTAGCCGCTTGTAGCGGCGTAGGGATCTCGCAAGGAAGCGGCACGACGGGAAGCAAGGACTCGCAGAATGTGCTTCAGGTGCTTCAAAAGAGCGCTGTAGCAATGAAAAATCTGAAATCCGCACACATTGAAATGCAATCAAGCGCCGGTGTGCAGATGACGCACACGGACAGCAAAACACCTTCAAATATCTCGTTCACAATTGCAGCCAAAGGTGACGAGATGTTGCCAGATCAGTCCAAACTCAATCTGACATTGGTTGGTAGCGGCGCAGCAAGCAACGAGGGCATAAATATCATCACCCAAAAAGACAAGGTGTATGTTCAGAATCCTGCCGGGAAATGGTATGTGATAACTCGTAACAACGCTTCCAAGGGTGTTAATCCCTTGAGCGGCGCTAGCAGCCCGAACACAGACACGTTGCTGAATGTTGCTCAAAACGCCAAACTCACCGATCATGGAGATGAGAATATCAACGGGCAGAGCCTGCGACACATTACAGCCACGCTTGATAGAAATGGTCTTGAGCAGCTTTTGACGACCGACCCAAGTTTGAAGCAACAGCTTGGCCAGGCGAATATTAACACCGTATTGAAGAGCGTAAAGTCCTTTAATTCCAGCATCGATCTTTGGATTGACGAGAATCAATACTACGTCCATCGTAGTATTCTGAAACTCACGCTGAACGTGGATACAAGCGCGGCTCAGGCTCTTGTGACCCCGACACCTAATGCTACACCAGTGACACTGCCCGCGACGGTCGCAACAAAGATCTCGTCGACGGTTGATCTGAGCAACTTCAATAGCCCGGTTAGCATTACGGTTCCCACCAATGCGACACCAACGGATAATATCCTGAAAGCTTTGATGTAGATAATGGCTTAAGTGAGTCTCTAAAAAGAGGCAGTTCAGAGGGTAATACTTCTGAACTGCCTCTTTTATTGCATGAAAGCCAAAATCTTTAGATAAGACGTACTTTATGAGGTTGCCGATTCATTTTTCAGCTTCCCATCGACCAGGGTCCAGATCTGGCCTTTGAAGCGTTCGATAAACCAGCGATCATGAGAGACAGCCAGCACAGGACCCTCAAAATCCAGCACGGCCTTCTCGAAGGCTTCCAGCATATCCAGGCTGATATAGTTGGTTGGCTCATCCAGTAGCAGGAGGTTGGGGCGAGCAGCCATCAGACAGGCGATTTCCAGTTTACGCTGCTGGCCCAGACTGAGATAGCCGGCTTTCTTCTCCATATCTTCACGCCTGAACAGGCCGTAGCCGATCAAGCGCCCAACGAACTCGTCTTCAAAACCGACCTGGTTATAGCGGTAGGTCTCGATGACAGTCTTCTGAGGATCTAGCTCGGGGTCCTGGTGCAGATAGCCTGCTTTTACTCCGTCTACAACCTGGATCGCGCCGCAATCGGGCTGGACGCGACCGGCGAGAATATTCAGCAGGGTTGTTTTGCCCGCTCCGTTGGGACCTCGGAGCAAGATACGCGTTCGAGCTGACATGACAAAGTTGAGATCATTCAACACAGAACGTTCGCCCCAGGATTTGCTCAGGCCCTGCACTTTGATAGCCTGTTCAGCCTTCAAAGGTTCCGTCGAGAGACTAGAGCTGACCTGGAGTCGTTTGGGCGGTTTAGGAACCGGGGCCACTTCGATACGACGAAGCTGTTCCTCGGCCGCTCGCACGCCGCGCGAAATTGCCTGCTGAACAAACGCTCCATGTTGATCATAGGTCATCTTGAACGAGTCGCGCGGCGGACGATTGTGGGCAACCTGGCGAGCCGTCTCACGGATGCGTTTACGCAGATCGGCGATCTCTTCCTGCTGGCGCTCGTACTCCTCCTCCCACTTGCGGCGCTCGGCCTCACGGGCCTGGACATAGGCATCATAATTGCCAGCATACTGCTTTAGCTCGTGGCTAAATTCATCAATCTCGAAGATCTGCGTAACGGTTCGATTGAGAAACTGGCGATCATGCGAGATCATCACAATCGCCCCTGAATAGTCAGCCAGGTAGCTTTCCAACCATTCAAGGGTTACGCTATCCAGATGATTGGTTGGCTCATCCAGTAGCAAGAAATCAGGCGAGCTCAGTAGCAAAGCAGCCAGGCCGACGCGAGCCTTCTCGCCGCCTGAAAGGGTCTCGACTTCGCGCTCACGGGGAAGGTAAGCCAGCCCCAGGCCACTGAGGACGATATCCAGCCTGCGCTCCAGGTCATAGCCGCCTTTATCTTGAAAGGTTGTTGAGACACGACCATATTCATCGATCAATTGCCCAAGGTTATCAACGGCTGGCTCTGCCATCGCGACCTCCAACGCATGCATGCGCTCCTCAAGCTCGCGCAGATTGCCGAGGGAGGCTGAGATCAAATCTTGAATCGTACGGCCATAAAAATCGGGGGCACTCTGCGGCAGATAGCCGAGTCGCAGGGAAGGGGCAAGCGTGACAGTGCCGCTATCGGCCTGCTCGCTTCCAGTCAAAATTCGAAAAAGCGTGGTCTTGCCGACGCCGTTGGAGCCAACAATGCCAACACGCTCGGCTTGATTGATGACGAACGAGATGTTTTCTAAAACGGGCATGACCCCATAGGATTTATAAAGGTTCCTGACAAATAACATAAAAAGTGTTCTACCCCTTATCTCAGATGGCAGCAAG
>DASSXK010000437.1:0-4166 GCA_035703945.1 Ktedonobacteraceae bacterium
GGATATGTCACTCCTGCCATGAAGCAAACGCTTTCGGCGATGTTTGGACTCAATACCACCGACCCTCTCTGGCTCCAATATTTTAAGTATCTTGGCAATTTGCTGCATGGCAACCTGGGAAATTCGATTCAATATTTTCCCACCCCGGTCGCTACGATTATTGGAAAGGACATGGGCTGGTCGATCATGCTTGGCGCGGTCGCTGTCATTATCGGTTTCTTACTTGGCTGCCTGATCGGCATCATTGTGGCCTGGAAACGCGGCTCGGCGCTTGATACCTTTCTCTCACCCTTTATGAATTTCTTCTCGGCCATCCCTTATTTCTGGCTGGCTCTCCTGACGCTCTATTTTTTCTCGTACCTGCTTAACTGGTTCCCCCTGGCTGGTGGCTATGATTCAGCAAACATCGATCCAGGCTGGTCATTTGATTATATCGGTAGTGTGATCTGGTACGCCTTCTTGCCAGCGTTGACTCTGGTGGTCTCTTCGCTCGCGGGCTGGATGCTCACAATGCGCAACTCGATGATTACAACCCTTTCGGAAGATTATGTCCTGATGGCCAAAGCCAAGGGGCTCAGTTCACGTCGAATCATGTTCTGGTACGCCGCTCGCAACGCGGTCCTGCCAAATATTACCGGTTTTGCGATCGCGATTGGGGCCATTGTCAGCGGTCAGTTGCTGACTGAGATGGTCTTTTCCTATCCTGGAATTGGCTATGCTCTCTTGCAGGCAATTAACCAGCAGGATTACGCGATGGTCCAGAGCATCTTCCTGATTATCACGCTGGCCGTGTTGGGAGCCAATTTCCTTGCCGATATGTTGTATGCCTTCCTGGACCCCCGCGTTCGTTCGGAGAGGAGTGCCTGAGTATGAGTGTTCAACAAGTCTTACCACCACAAGCAACCGTACCGACCGCGCTCCTGCCAGTTGAGCCGCTACACTCGCGACTCCTGCGCGTCCTGCTGACCCTCTGGCGGGCCATGACTGTTAGCCGCAAGGTTGCGATCGGCAGCGGGATTGTTGGGTTCTTTATTCTGGTTGGTCTGATCGGACCACTCTTTCTAACCACTGACCCCAACACGACATCCTCGCTGTTCCTCAATCCACCCTCCCTGGCGCATCCACTGGGGACAACGGTCGTTGGACAGGATATTTTTCATCAAATGCTTGCGGGAACACGTACGAGCGTGTTCTGGGGGTTGGCAACTGGCTTGCTTGTGACGATACTCTCGGTCGTGGTTGGCCTGGTGAGTGGGTACTTTGGTGGCTGGGTCGATGATGTTTTGACCCTGGTCACGAACGTTTCACTTGTCCTGCCTTCGCTGCCGCTGGCGATTGTGCTTGCTGCCTACTTTCCACGTGGTCCGCTGACGATCTCGCTCGTGATTGTTTTCACTAACTGGGCCTGGCAGGCGCGTGTGCTACGCTCGCAGACCCTCTCGATGCGCAGCCGCGAATTCGTAACGGCCGCTCGCTCCAGTGGAGAGTCCGCCTGGAGAATTATCTTTTTCGAGATTTTTCCGAATGAGATCGGTCTGGTAGTGGCTGGTTTTGTCAGTACCACTATCTATGTCGTTCTGACATGGGCCGCACTCGAATTTCTCAATCTGGGCGATGGCACGATCCCCAGTTGGGGCAGCATTCTTTATTGGGCCCAGCAAGCTGGCGCGTTGGGTGGCGGACTCTGGTGGTGGTTCATTCCGCCAGGTCTCTGTATTGCGACGCTGGGGGCGGGTCTTTCTCTGATTAATTTTGGCATCGACGAGATCGCTGATCCACGCCTGCGTAGCACCAAACCTCCCAAAGAAAAGAAAGCGTCAGCTAGAGAGAAGGCGGTCGCCTGATGACAAACAAGCTATCATCCCCGATGCTGCTCGATGCCCGCCACGTGAGCGTCGATTATCGAGCAGCCAGCGGAACCGTCCACGCCGTCTCCGATGTGAGTTTTGAGCTGCGGCGCGGAGAGATCCTTGGACTGGCCGGCGAAAGTGGTTGCGGTAAATCCACACTTGCCTATACCATCGCACGCTTGCTGGAACGACCTGCCGAAATTGTCGGCGGCGAAATTCTCTACTACCCTTCCGATAAAGAAAAGCAGGAACATGCTTCAAAAGCCATCATCAGTAACCTGCCCAGGCGCGAGCGTCGTGTGGCTCAGACAAACGGCAATTTCTCAAACTCCTTTGACATTTTAAAGTTGTCGCCAGCACAACTGCGCGCCTTCCGTTGGAGCGAGCTTTCGATCGTCTTCCAAAGCGCGATGAATGCGCTCAATCCTGTCCTGACTATCGGCACCCAGATTACCGATGTCATTCAGACCCACCATCCCGAAATATCCTCGGGACAGCGTAAGAGGCGAGCAGTTGAACTTCTGGATATGGTAGGAATCTCAGCCGATCGCCTGCGTAGCTATCCCCACGAGTTGAGCGGTGGTATGCGCCAGCGTGTCATTATCGCCATCGCCCTGGCCCTCAATCCCGAGTTGATCATCATGGATGAACCTACGACGGCGCTTGATGTGGTTGTGCAGCGCGACATTCTGCAACTTATTAGCAGACTCTGCAAGGAATTCTCAACTGCACTTATCTTTATTACCCATGATCTCTCCCTGCTGCTTGAACTGGCCGATAAGGTCGCAATAATGTATGCCGGAAAAATGGTCGAGAAAGCCACCAGTCTCGAACTTCTCCAACATCCGCGCCACCCCTATAGCTATGGTCTGCTGCACTCATTTCCCAGACTCCACGGACCGATTACGCGTATGGGTGGCATCCCTGGTTCTCCTCCAGATCTACGCGCTATTCCGCCCGGTTGCTCGTTCAATCCGCGCTGTCCCTTTGCCTTCTCAAGCTGTCATACCGTTGAACCATCTCTGACCGCCTCAACACCAGAGACGCCTGAGCAACTTGTAGCTTGCCACCTTTATGCAACCGACCAGCGCCCACCAACGGCAAGCGATTTCGCCGAAAAATATATCGCGAAGGCCGTAGAGGGGCAAGAAACTACGCCTGTGGCAGAAGGGAAGCCAGCCCAATGAAAAATAACATCACAGAACCGACACTTCTTCCAAATAAATAGGAGGCCAACGCGCCCATTTTGGAGGCCGAGCACCTTAGCAAAGTCTTTCCGATCAATCAGGCACGTTTCCTGGGATCAGCACGGGGCGTGCATGCTGTTGAAGATACGTCTCTCGCGCTCTATCCTGGACGTGCCACGGCCCTCGTCGGCGAAAGTGGCAGCGGCAAAACGACGGTCGCGCGTATGCTGGCCCGCCTCTATGAGCCAACCTCCGGCACTATCCGTTTTCGGGGAACACCGCTTAAGCAAGGAAGCGAGGCTCTGCACGACTATCGCCGTCATGTCCAGCTAATTTTTCAAGATCCATTCTCTTCGCTTAACCCGATTCATACGGTCCGTTATCATCTCAGTCGTCCTTTGCGAGTCTATGGACATATTCACAACAATGAAGAGGAAGTCACGCGCATCATCGCCCTGCTCAATCGGGTCAGTCTGACCCCTGCCGAGCAGTTCATCTTAAAGTATCCGCACCAGTTGAGCGGTGGCCAGCGCCAGCGAATCGCGATTGCGCGTGCTCTGGCGGTGCAACCGGATATCTTGCTCGCGGACGAACCGGTCTCGATGCTGGATGTCTCGATTCGCCTGGATATTCTCAATCTGCTACTACGACTGAAAAATGAGGAACACCTGGCCCTGCTTTTCATCACCCACGACATCGCCAGCGCCCGCTATTTCGCCGAGGATACGCTGGTGATGTACGCGGGCCAGATGGTTGAAGGTGGTCCCAGCGAAGAGATCACCCAGAACCCTCGACATCCCTACACCCAACTGCTACTCTCGGCCGCCCCCGATCCCGACCGTATCCAGAGCGGCAACAAGCAGACAACAGAGATACCGGCACGCGGTGAAATTCCCAGCCTGATCACCCCTCCGAAAGGCTGCCGTTTCCATCCGCGCTGTCCCCACGCCATGCCCATCTGCAAGGAACGTTTTCCAGCTCGCACCGACCTCGGCAACAACCACTGGACCAACTGCTTTCTCTACGGAGATGGCGAGCAGAAAGCCAGTCCCTCAGCCCATCTCCCGGTACAAGCAGAATAAACATCTATTAACTTTACAAGGCATCAAGGGGTGCAGGGGAACTAAGT
>DASSXK010000738.1:0-2529 GCA_035703945.1 Ktedonobacteraceae bacterium
GCAGTGGCTGCAAAAGACCCTGTTGTTCCCAGAAGTGCAGAGCAGACACACGTACACCAACCTGTTTGGCGGCATCGCCAATTCGGACCCGTTGAAGCTGGTGCGGATTGGGCAACGCGGAAAAACCGCTCTCAGCCAGCAAGCGTAAGGCGATCAATGTCCGCTCAATCTGGTGACGTCTGCTTGTAAACTCGGCATGGCGCGCATCAATCAAAGCCAGGGCCGCCGCAAGATCATTATGATGAAGCGCTTGCATGATTTCCAGAGTCCGTTGCCAACCATAACCAGCAAGCATACACCTGACCGTTTTGAGCGCGGCCAGATGTTGTTCGGTGTAGAGACGATAGCCATGTTTGCTTCTCTCAGCGGGCGGCAAAAAACCCAGATATTCATAATTACGCACCTGTTGAACGCTGATAGCGCCGGCTCGTGCCAGGTCGATTGTGCGCAAAGGATGAGCAGTCATCACCTGAAAACCTCCGTTAGCTCAACCGCCAAATTGGCTATTTCTCACCAATTACGGTCCAATCTCGCCTATAATATTGCGGCACACCTTGAAACAGTCTATAATAATTCGGGGAAATTGTTCTCAAAATATACGCAAAAAAACACTACTATCGAGGCCATCTATACATACTATATGGCAACGACTCTCAACTAAGGAAGTAACGGGGTTTGATGAATTACGAGCGAACGACGTTGCCCAATGGACTACGCCTATTGA
Source organism: Ktedonobacteraceae bacterium (assembly GCA_035703945.1). GTDB lineage: Bacteria > Chloroflexota > Ktedonobacteria > Ktedonobacterales > Ktedonobacteraceae > DASSXK01. The sequence continues at coordinate 725 of DASSXK010000738.1, forward strand.
CTGCCCCGATGCCCGGCACACAATCTGCCAGCATCGCATTTTTCTTTGATGTAGGCTCACGTTATGAGTCCAACGACATTGCCGGTATATCACATTTTATCGAACATATACTTTTTAAAGGAACACGGAATTATCCCACCGCGAAAGCCATATCGGACGCGATTGAAGGTGTCGGTGGGATGTTCAATGGCAGCACCGGCAAGGAAATAACCAACTATACCGCTCGGGTTCCCAGTGAATACTTTTCCGTGGTAATGAATGTGATGGCCGACATGGTTCGCCATCCACGCTTCGATCCAGCCGAGATTGAAAAAGAGCGCGGTGTTATTATTGAGGAACTTAATTCGACCCGCGATGATCCCCAGGAATGGGCCGGACTCCTGATTGACGAGGTAACGTGGCCAAATCTTCCGTTGGGGCGAGATGACGCTGGCTTTGTGAAAACAGTCGCAAAGCTTCAGACGCAACAAATGCTGGACTACCTGTCCGAGTTTTATCGGCCCAACTCGATGGTTATCGGTGTCGCGGGCAATGTCGACACAGTGCAGGTGAAACACCAGGTTGAACGGCTCTTTCAGGATTGGGAGCCACACGAGCACGCTCGCTGGACCCCTTCCCTGCCACCAAAAGACACCAGGACCGTGTCAATATTAAAGCGTCCGACCGAACAAACAAATCTCTGTGTAGGTACCCTCGGCCTCGCACATACATCCGAGGATTACTACACATTTATGCTTCTCAACGCGATTTTAGGCGATGGCATGAGTTCGAGGCTTTTCCAGACGATCCGCGAGGAACAGGGCCTGGCCTACGATATCGGCAGCTATTTTAATAGCTACTACGAAACCGGCAATCTTGTCGTGAGTGCTGGCGTCGACGCCTCAAAAACAGAACAAGCCATTCGCGCCATCGGCAACGAACTAACCAGGCTCTGTGAAACTCCGGTTTCAGAGCTGGAGCTTGAACGTATAAAGGCTTATGTGAGGGGAGGAGCAATTTTAGGGATGGAAGGCACACAGCAGGTTGCCTACTGGCTGGCTAGCCAGGAAAGCCTTCGCAGTGATGTAATGGATCTTGAAGACATCATCGCTAAAATTGACGTTGTCACTCCACAGCATATCCAGCGTGTAGCACAAACATGTTTTGCGCCAGAGTGGCGTCGGCTGGCTATTATTGGTCCAGACGATCCACAGCAGGCTGAGCAGTTTGGGAACTTGCTTAAACGTGTGTAAGTGGAAATAGGAGACCCCAGGTATATGATGGTAAAAGCAACACTTCGCGATTATTTGCAAACAACTGAAGAAGCCATTAACTCTGGCCGCCTCGATGAGGCTCAGACCAGTTGTCAGAAGATCCTCGCACAGTATCCAGAATCCCTTGAGGCCCAACGCCTCCTGGGTGAAATTTACCTGGGGCGAGATCAATTCGAGCAAGCACGCCAAACATTTGACTGGATTCTAATCAACGATCCAGAAAATGTGCTTGTCTATTGCGATCGGGCCGTTATGAGCGAGAAACTCGCCGATATTGATACCGCCCTGGATTGCTATCAGCAAGCTTATGAGCTCAGCCGAGGCAATCGCGATATTCGGCAACAGTTTAATCAATTGAGCGCTCAGGTTGGTCAGCAAGGCTTCATGCTTTCGCGTGCAGGCCTGGCCCGTCTCTACATGCGTGGCGATCTGCTCTCACAGGCCATTCAAGAATGGGAAACGGTCCTGGCCTCTACTCCTGACCGCCTGGATGCTCGAACCGGCCTGATGGAAGCCTGCTGGCGCGAGGGACTCTATGAGCGGACCGAAGAG